>NZ_JBWKYC010000011.1:0-45998 GCF_059423525.1 Arthrobacter sp. GW460-12-1-14-TSB2 | reverse complement strand
CCCCCCCCCCCCCCCCCCCCCCCCCCCCCCCCCCCCCCCCCCCCGGGGGGACTCTGTCAGGAGTTCCGCACGGTGCTTTCCTGCCGGGAGCTGGCGGGGACGGCGACCGGGCGGTCCGCTGCGGTCTCCGCGCTTTCTGCAGCAGCCGGAGGCGTGGTCTTCAGCTTGAACCGCGTGCGGAGGGCGCTTCCTCCGCCGCGACCGCTCCGGTTCTTGTTGAAGATGTCGAAGCCGACGGCGAGGAGGAGGACCAGGCCCTTGATGAGCTGCTGGTAGTCGGTGCCGAGGCCCAGGATGGACATGCCGTTGTTAAGCACGCCCATGATCAGCCCGCCGATCATGGCTCCGGCCACGGTGCCGATGCCGCCCTGCACCGCGGCGCCGCCGATGAAGGCCGCCGCGATGGAGTCAAGCTCGAACCCGGTGCCGCCTGCGGGCTGGGCCGAGTTAAGGCGGGCCGTGAAGACGAGGCCTGCAAGGGCCGCCAGGACGCCCATGTTGACGAAGAGCCGGAAGGTGACGGCCTTGGTCTTGATGCCGGAGAGTTCCGCTGCATGGAGGTTCCCGCCGATGGCGTAGGTGTGCCGGCCGAAGATGCTGTTGTTCATCAGGGCGGAGTAGATGATCACCAGGGCCGCGAGCACGATGAGGACGATCGGGGTTCCGCGGTAGCTCGCCAGCAGGAAGGTGATGATCAGCATCAGCAGGGCGATGAACGCAGTCTTTACGGCGAACCAGGCCATTGGTTCGTTCTCCAGGTTGAACTTCCGGCGGACGCGACGCTCCTTGATGGCCTGGAAGAGGATGGCCGCGGTGCCTCCGACGCCGAGGATGACGGTGAGCCATTCGAGTACGGACGTGCCCCCGCTGATGTCCGGGAGGAAGCCGCCGCCGAGTGCGCGGAGTTCGTCCGGGAACGGGGTGATCTGCTGGTTTTTGAGGGTGATCAGCGTCAGGCCGCGGAAGATCAGCATGCCTGCCAGAGTGACGATGAAGGCCGGAATGCCGACGTAAGCGATCCAGTATCCCTGCCACGCGCCGACGAGTGCGCCGACCAGCAGGCAGGCGGGGATTGCGATCCACCATGCCCAGCCCCAGTGGACGATCATCACGCCCGATACGGCACCGATGAAGCCCGCAATGGAGCCGACGGACAGGTCGATGTGGCCGGCGATGATGACCATCACCATGCCGATGGCCAGGATCAGGATGTAGCTGTTCTGGACCACGAGGTTGGTGACGTTCTGGGGCTGCAGCAGGATGCCGTCGGTGAGGACCTGGAAGAGCAGGACGATCAGGATCAGGGCGACGAAGATGCCGACCTGGCGGAGGCGGCTTGCGAGGAAGCCGAGGGATTCTCGGAGGGCGGACATGGTCGCTATTCCTTCTCTTTGGTCATAAGGTGCATGAGGGTCTCCTGTGAAGCGTCGGCGATGGGCACTTCGCCGGTGATGTGGCCTGCTGACAGCGTGTAGATCCTGTCGCAGATGCCCAGCAGTTCGGGGAGTTCGGAGGAGATCACGATGACCGCCTTACCCTCTGCCGCGAGCTTGGTGATGATCGTGTAGATCTCGAATTTGGCCCCGACGTCGATGCCGCGGGTGGGTTCGTCCAGGATCAGCACGTCGGGGTCGGAGAACATCCACTTACTCAGCACGACCTTCTGCTGGTTGCCGCCGGACAGCTTGCCGGTGATGGCAGCCACTGACGGTGCCTTGATGTTCATGCTTTGCCGGTAGCTGTTGGCGACGATGGTTTCCTGGTTCTTGTCCACCCAGCCGCCCTTGGCCAGTTTCCGCAGGGCCGCCATGGAGATGTTCCGCTTGATGTCTTCAATGAGGTTCAGGCCGTAGTGCTTGCGATCCTCGGTGGCGTAGGCGATGCCGTGCTTAATGGCATCCGACACTGTGGAAGTGTTGATCTCCCGGCCGTGCTTGTAGACCTTCCCGGACACGGCAGTGCCGTACGTCCGGCCGAAGACGCTCATGGCCAGTTCCGTCCTGCCGGCGCCCATGAGGCCGGCCAGTCCCACCACCTCGCCCTTTCGGACGTTGAGGCTCGCGTTGGTCACCACCATCCGGGTGTGGTCCTGCGGGTGCCGCACCGACCAGTCTTCGATCCGGAGGACTTCCTCGCCGATTTTCGGGTCGCGGTCCGGATAGAGGCTGTCCAGGTCCCGGCCCACCATGCCGCGGATAATCCGTTCCTGCGTAATTTGGCCCTCATCCAGCCGCAGGGTTTCGATGGTCTTGCCGTCGCGGATGATGGTGACCGCATCCGCTACCTTGCGGATCTCATTGAGTTTGTGGCTGATGATGATGCTGGTGACGCCCTGGCCCTTCAGGTGCAGGATGAGGTCCAGCAGGTGGCCGGAGTCCTCGTCGTTCAGCGCGGCCGTTGGCTCGTCCAGGATGAGGAGTTTGACCTCTTTGGAGAGTGCCTTGGCGATTTCGACGAGTTGCTGCTTCCCGACGCTGATGTGCTGGACGGGCGTGACGGGGTTTTCGCTGAGTCCCACCCTGGCCAGCAGCTTGGTAGCCTCCAGGTTTGTCTTGCGCCAGTCCACCCACCCGTTCTTCGTCAGCTCATTGCCGAGGAAGATGTTTTCAGCAATCGAAAGATAGGGGCTTAGCGCCAGCTCCTGGTGGATGATGACGATGCCGCGCTTCTCGCTGTCGCTGATGCTGTTGAACGTGCACGGTTCGTTTTCGAAGAGGATGTCTCCGTCGAAGGAGCTGTGCGGGTAGACCCCGGAGAGCACCTTCATGAGCGTGGATTTTCCCGCGCCGTTTTCACCGCAGATGGCGTGCACCTCGCCACGCTTCACATCCAGCGTGACGTTCTGGAGGGCCTTGACGCCCGGGAAGGTCTTGGTTATTCCTCGCATTTGAAGAATGGGTGTGTTCATCGTCAATTCCCACTGACTGGTCGGTTCTGGGCCGTCCTGCGGCTGCAGGGGCCTGCCGGACGGGTTGTGGCCGGGCCGGCGACGACCCGGCCACAACCCCGCCACGGCTACTTGACGTCGGCGTCGGTGTAGTAGCCCGAGTCGATGAGTTCCTTCTTGTAGTTGTCCTTGGTGATGATCACGGACTCCAGCAGGTAGGACGGGACAACCTTGACCTTGTTGTTGTAGGTCTTCGTGTCGTTGACCTCCGGCTCCTTGCCCTTCAGCACGGCGTCGACCATCTTGACGGCCTGGGCGCCCAGCTGGCGGGTGTCCTTGAAGATGGTGGAGTACTGCTCGCCGGCGACGATGGACTTCACTGAGCCCTTCTCGGCATCCTGGCCGGTGACGACGGGCAGGCTTCCCTTGGAGTAGCCGCCGGTGCTGGTCAGCGCCGAGATGATGCCGATGGACAGTCCGTCATAGGGGGACAGCACGCCGTCCAGCTTGGTGCCGGAGCTGTAGGCGGCGGTGAGGATGTCCTCCATGCGCTTCTGGGCAACGGGTGCCTGCCAACGGAGGATGGCTGCCTGTTCGAACTTGGTCTGACCACTCGGAACCTTCAGCGTGCCGGCATCCATGAAGGGCTTGAGGGTGTCCATGGCGCCGGTCCAGAAGAAGTTGGCGTTGTTGTCATCCGGGCTGCCCGCGAATAGCTCGATGTTGAAGGGCCCCTTGCCCTCCACCTTCTTGCCGCTGGCGTCGAGGAGGCCCAGGCCGGTGAGCAGCGAGGTGGCCTGCTGGACGCCCACCGTGTAGTTGTCGAACGTGGTGTAGAAATCCACATTGGGCGTCCCGTTGATGAGGCGGTCGTAGGCGATGACCTTGACGTTCTGCTCCTTCGCCTTGGCCAGGACGTCAGTGAGCGTGGTGCCGTCGATTGCGGCAATGATGAGGGACTTGGCGCCCTTGGTCAGCATGTTTTCGATCTGTGACACCTGTGTGGGGATGTCGTCATTGGCGAACTGCAGGTCCGTCTTGTATCCCAGGTCCTTCAAGGACTTCTCGACATTCCCGCCATCGGCGATCCAGCGCTCCGAGGTCTGCGTGGGCATTGAGATGCCCACGAGCGCCCCCGAATTATCCGCGCTGGCGGCCGGGGTAGCGGCGCCGCCCCGGCTGCCGCAGCCTGTGGCCCCCACCGTCACTGCGAGGACGACGGCGAACGCGCCCAGGAGTTTCTTGATTCTCACTATGTTCTCCTTCCGCGGACGGCTCGGTCCGCGAACTGGTGCTAAACCGGAAAGCATCTGCGCTTCACGGCGGTGGGGCCGGCCGGGAGGATCCGGTCGACTGATGAGGCGGACCGGAGCCCGCTCATCGGAAGTTGATCTCGCCGGAAGGAGCGCAGGGCTCCGGTGCCAGCAGGATGATGTTCGAAATCATAGACTGAGTTGTTAGCGCTAACAACTCGTTGAGCTTAGCTCTCAGTTGCCTGTGAGTCAAATCACATTTATAACGTCTGGCGCATCCCCGCGGTTGAGTTGCTGCTGCCGTCCCGCAGTCGGTCAGACCTCGACGAGGAACTGCGTATGGGCGTACCGGATGCCGTTGATCTGGAGCTCCAGGGCGTGGCTGCCAGGGTGGTGCACGCGGGTGGTCATCTGGCGGAAGGCGTGCCGCTTGGACATGGTCCGGGTTTCACCGGGGTTCAGGGTCAGGGCCGTCAGTTTGAAGACCTTTTCTGCCTGGGAGCCGTTCGCCTTCCTATAGTGCACGATGTAGTCCACCGCGAGCTTGGCCGGGGCGGCCCCCGTGTTGGAGATCTCGAATTCGAAGGCGAGGTCCGCCGGCAGCGCCACGGTATCCCGGTCCAGCCTGGGCGGGGACACCGAGAGCGACGCCGGAGCGAACCCCTGGAGGGCCAGGGCGCCAGGGTGGGCCTTCTTGATCAGGGTGCGCAGCCCGTGGCGGACCACCCACGGCGTATTGGCATCCGGGGCTGCTGTCCACGCCGCAGCCGCAGCCACGACTGCCTCGGGAGAGTGGCGTGCCAGGTCATTGAGGTGGTTTGCCACCGAACGGCGAACGTATTCGTGCGGATCCCGGTAGAGGGCGTCGAGGATGGGGATCGTGGCCTCAGGGCGCTGGATCAGGCCCGGAACCCGGACTGCCCAGGGGAGGTACGGGCGGGTCCCTTCGCTGGCGAGGCGGCGCACATGCGCGTCGGGGTGGGCGGTCCAGGTCATCACGACGGCGAGTGCACGGTCCAGGTCGGCGGCCAGCAGCCGCCGGATGGCGAATTCCCCGGTCAGCCGCGGAGTCAGCTCGGCGAGAAGCTGGAGGCAGTCTTCAAAATCGGCGGATCCGGTCGATTCGAGGGCGAGTGCCACTGCTGTTTCCGTGACCGGCCATATGGTCCAGCCGGTGAAGTCGGGGTCGGTGAGGGCGCGGCGGAAGATGTGCGCCGCCGTCGAATAGTCCCCGGGACTTCCGGCAGCGGCCAGATCCGCGAGCAGTCCCCGGCTCACGTGGTCGGTCCGTTCGCGCAGGCTAAGGTCCGCCAGCGAGGCACCGGCAGCTTCGGCGTTGGACCAGGACACGGCGGGGGCGGCATGCGCGAGCACGCGCACCAGCCTGCCGACCGCGGCCTGGTCAATAAGTTCGTTCATGGCACCCATGCAGTCAGGCTACCGGTGCGGCCGTCGAGGCGGGTGCGCCGAGGATGCCGGCGGAACCGGATTCCCGGTACCGCGAGCCAAAATCGCGGAACCGGGATAATGTCAGCGGACACAAATCTATAAGACTGCATAGGTGGAAGCGGCACATGGCTGAAGATCGATCCCGGAAATCGCCTCACTGGTGGCGGGTTTTCCATGACAAATTCGTCGTCGAAGAACGGTATATGAGCGCTGCGTCCCGGAAGAACCTCTACCGCATCGCCGTGATCCTGATGATCCTGGGCACCGGACTCTTCCTGTTGACCTTGACGGACGTCCTGGGGCGGGACGGCCTGACCGGACTGGATGAACCCGCGCGGTCCTGGCTTGTCACCCAGCGCTCGGAGCCGATCACGGCCCTGATGATCTTCCTCGCGATTGTCTTCGGGCCTGTTGCCCTGCCGATCATCGTGCTGGTTGTCACCGTGGTGTGGGGCATCGCCGCCAAGCACGCCTGGCGGCCACTGCTTCTGGCAGGCGCCATGCTCACCGGAGTTGCGCTCGCACAAATCATCGGCCGGTCGGTCGGCCGCCAGCGCCCGCCCCTGGACCTCATGCTCTTCGGCCCAGACGTCACGTTCTCCTTCCCCTCGGGGCATGTGCTCGGTGCCTGCGATTTCCTGCTGGTCACCACGTTCCTGATCTTCTCGCGCCGCCAAAGCACGTGGCCGGCAGTGGCCGGCTTCGCCGCGGCCCTCTTCGGGATTTTCCTTGCCTCAATCAGCCGGCTCTACCTCGGCTACCACTGGGTCAGCGATGCACTCGCCTCCCTGTTCATCTCCTTCGTGGTCCTGGGCGCCGTCATTGCCTTGGACACCTGGCGAACGGCCCGTATCCCGGGAGAACATATCACCGGTGAACTGTCCAAGGCCGATACGGTCGAAAACTAGCCGCGGGTGGCAGACGAAGAGGACGTCCGCCGCCTCTGCCTGTCACTGCCGGGCGTCACGGAACGGCCCAGTTGGAACCAGCCCGCGTGGTTCGCACGGACCCTGATGGCCAGGATCTGGGAGGACGGCGTCCTCACCGTCAAGACCCGTGAACGGGAAGCGCTCGCCGGAACAAACCCGGAAACGTACTTCTGGACTCCGCACCATGAGCGGTCACCGCAGCTGGTCCTGGTCCGGCTGTCCCTGATCGACGGGCAGGAACTGGCGGAGCTCCTCGAGGAGTCCTATCTGATTGCCGGTGGCCGGCCCTGATCCTCTCTGCCATTCGGGTCAGCCCGGGGTCGGCACTATTGGTCAGTCGCGCAAGCGTGCGCGGGCTCTTTTCAGTTCGACCCTGAGCCTGGCGTTGTCCGCCTCGAGTTGCAGCACCTTGGCCACGCCGGCCAGGTTGAGCCCCTCATCCAGCAGTTCGCCGATGCGTTTGAGTACGGCGAGGTCGGCATCGCTGTACTGCCGCGTCCCGCCGGAGGTGCGGTCCGGGGTGAGCAAGCCTTTCCGCTCGTATAGCCTGATGTTCTGCTGGCCGGTTCCCACCAGGTGGGCCACCACGGAGATCGCGTACAGGCCTGTCTCCGCACTGCGCTCTGCCATGATCCTCCCAAAGATTTTCGGGCCAATGCCCTTGCCACAGTTTCTCACCAGTGCTATAAAAAATCTATACCAGCCACGATAGATATTGGCGGGTACCGAGAAAGAACTGGAACAACCACAAGCTGAAGGAGTGGGACATGATGTTGATGCGTACGGACCCGTTCCGTGAACTGGACAGGCTCACCCAGCAGGTGTTTGGAACCGCGGCGCGGCCCGCGGCCATGCCGATGGATGCCTGGCAGGAAGACGGGGAGTTCGTCGTCGCGTTCGATCTGCCAGGAGTCGACGTCGACTCTGTGGACCTCAATGTTGAGCGGAACGTACTGACTGTTCGGGCTGAACGGCGCGATCAAACCCAGCCCAACGTGGAATTGGTCGTTTCGGAGCGACCCCGCGGCGTCTTCAGCCGCCAGCTGATCCTCGGTGACACCCTGGACACGGAGAACGTCAAGGCCAGCTACGACGCCGGTGTGCTGACCCTCCGCATCCCTGTTGCCGAGCAGGCGAAGCCGCGCAAGATCGCGATCGAAACCAAGCACGACACGATGCACGAGATCAGCACCTAGTCGTCAATCAAGCGCCCCGGGGCGGCAGCCGGTCGGTACCGGCCGCCGCCCCGGCACGCAGCCGCCGCAGCCGCCCCGCGACGAGGCAGGCAGTGTGAAAACGCGATGACCAACCAGTTGCCTGACTACTACGGCGTACTGAACGTGGCCAGGACGGCCACGCGTCAGGAGATTTCGCGTGCGTATCGGGCCCTGATGCGGCTCCATCATCCCGACCTCCGGGACCGGTCCGGCAACCCGGATTGGTCCAGTGAAGGTGCCGGCGGCTCGGACGGCATAGCCAACAGCGGGCTGCTGGGCATCATGGAAGCCTTCGCGGTGCTCAGTGATGCGAAAACGCGCGCTGAATATGACCGCGCACTGTCCGTTACGCACATCAACCGCGATTTCAACCGCGGCGGGCCTCGCGAGGTGCCGGTCCGCCGGGTACACACTCCGCAGCCCCCGCTGCTGCGGGTCACACCAGTGCTTTGGGAGCGCGGCCCCTGGCCGGGCACCGGATAAGTAGAAGAGGAGCAGTCCATGAGCGCCTGGCGCCGTTTTGATTCCCATCTGATTCCGGCGTTCCACGAACGCTTCGAGCAAAGGTGGGGCGTGGGCACAGCCCCGTTCCTGGACCCCGAGGCCCACGAGGAGCCGCTCCCGCGGGCCCAGTGGATCCATCCTGAGACGGGTGCGGCACTGGCCGTGGTTCCCATCTGGACCCCGGATGACAGCCAGCACCGGTCCTTTGGGGTCTTCTATCTTCCGCCGGGCGGTGACATCTGGGTGCTTCGCCCGGGCTTCACGGGCTACCTTGAACCTGCCGCGGACGACTCCGAGCACCTGATCACGCTCCGCAACGATGCCTTCAAGAAGGCACTGGCACACGCCAAGGAATTCCTCTTCGGCTCCGACGCCACGGTGCACTAAAATCAGTCCACTATCGGAAACCACATAAGGGATCAAGCAGATGAACTATTCCGCCAAGGACCTGGCTGCCAGGATCCCCCCATCATTCACTCTGGGCGTCGCCACAGCGGCCTTCCAGATTGAGGGCGCCCTCGACGAGGACGGCCGCGGACCGTCCGGATGGGACGTGTTTGCGAAGAAGCCCGGCGCAATAGTGGACGACCACAGCCCCGTCACGGCCTGTGACCACTACCACCGGATGCCCGAAGACGTGGCGCTGATGAAGGACCTGGGTGTGGATTCCTACCGGTTCTCGCTGTCCTGGTCCCGTATCCAGCCCGGCGGAAGCGGCCCGGTCAACCCGAAGGGCCTGGATTTCTACGACCGCCTGCTGGACCAGTTGCTGGCCAGCGGCATCTCACCCATGGTCACCCTGTACCACTGGGACACGCCCCTGCCGCTCGACGAAGCCGGTGGCTGGCTGAACCGGGACACGGCATACCGGCTCGGCGAGTTTGCTTCCATCGCGGCAGCGGCCTTTGGTGACCGCGTGGCCCGCTGGGTTACCGTCAATGAGCCTGCCACCGTGACAACCAACGGCTACGCCCTGGGCCTCCACGCGCCCGGCGAAGCGCAGTTGCTCAACGCGCTGCCCACCGTGCACCACCAGCTCCTTGGCCACGGCCTGGCCATGCAGGCACTGCGTGCAGCCAACGTCCCTGGTGAGATCGGCATCACCAACGTCTACTCACCCATGATTCCGGCCTCGATCAACCCGCTGGACAAGCTGAGCTCAACGCTTATGGACGTTTTCCAGAACAGGCTGTTCGCCGATCCTGTCTTGCTCGGGAAGTACCCGGACGTCATCCGGGCCGCCACGTTCTTCAGTTCGTTCAGCCCCTCCGACGAAGACCTGCAACTAATCTCGCAGCCGCTGGATTTCTACGGGCTTAACTACTACATGCCTACGATGGTCGCGGCCGGGCCCGGCGACGGCGCAGTTCCTCCCGGGATGGCGGAGGCCATGGGGGATGACCTCAGCGGCAGCGCTCCCGGCGCGCCCTTCCACATCACCGAGTTTCCCGACGCCGAGACCACGGCATACGGGTGGCCGATCAGGCCCGACTACATGCCAGTGGCGCTTACCGAAATGGCCGAACGCTACCCCGACCTGCCGCCGGTCTTCATCACGGAAGGCGGAGCGAGCTTTGAGGACCTGGTGGTGCGGGACAAGGCCGGGGATCGGATCATCATTCCGGACGAGCGCCGCCTGCGCTATCTCGCCGAGCACATTTCCAGCGCGGTGGAGGCCACAAGCCCCGGAGGCCCCGCGGAATCCATTGATTTGCGCGGCTATTACGTCTGGTCCCTGCTCGACAACTTCGAGTGGTCCGCGGGCTATAAGCAGCCGTTCGGCCTTCTGCATGTCGACTTTGAGACGCTGAACAGGACGCCCAAAGCCTCTTACTACTGGCTCCAGGAGCTGCAGGAAGCCCGCAAGTACGGAGCAGCCACGGCAGTCAATTCGAGTGCGGCCGGTGAGCCGGAGCCGGTGGCATGACGCCTCACGCGTGGCCGGCCGCACGCCGGCCGCGCGTTCGCCAGCTAGACGATCTTGAGGTCGGCGAGGCCCTTGGTGATGCCTGCGCCGTCGGGGGAGTAGATCCACGGGACCTTTGAGCCCGTGTGGTCCCCGTTCTCCGAGTGACCGCCGGCCAGGACGGACTCGCCCACCGAGAGCTGGCGGATGGCGATGGCGGCCACACGCTCGCCGTGATCCCGGGCAAACCTGGAGTAGATCTGCTCGTCGTGCTGGCCGTTGTCGCCAATCAGCAGCCAGCGCATATCGGGGAATTCCTTGGCGAGCCGGTCCAGGTTGCCGTTCTTGTGCTCCTGGCCGCTGCGGAACCAGCGGTCCTGGGTCAGCCCCCAGTCCGTCAGCAGGAGGGGACCGGAAGGATACATGTTGCGGGTCAGGAACCGTGCCAGCGTGGGTGCGGCATTCCAGGGTCCGGTGGACAGGTAGATCACCGGCGCATCGGGGTGCTCCACCACCAGGCGGTCCATCAGCACCGGCATTCCGGGCGTGGCCATGCGTGCCCGCTCACTGAGCACGAAGGTGTTCCACAGGGCTAGGAACGGCCTGGGCAGCGCCGTGACCATCACGGTGTCGTCGATGTCTGACACGATGCCGAACTTGGTGTCAGGACCTATCACGATGATGTTGGCCTGCACCGCTTCGGTTCCGACGGCCCGCAGGGTCGCTGTGTGCCAGCCGGGGGAGAGTGCTACGTCCACCACGGTGTCCACGAGGCCGCCGCGGTCCGCCTTGACGCGGGTGGTCACACCCTCGATTTCGATGTCCACTTCGGTGAACTGCAGCGGCACGCTGGTGAACGCCCGCCAGCCGCGGATGTTCTGGTTGCCGTTTTTCGCGGCGTGTTCGGCGCGGCTTCCCGGCTTGGGCTTCGTGGTCAGCACCACCCTGCCGAGGACACGCACCCACGACGTGGAGCCATACCCTTGGTAGGCGACGGTCTGGGGAACGAAATTCCAGCGCCGGGCAAGCCTAATTCGGACGCTGTTGACTGTGTCCGAGACCCTGTGTGCCGCCCGGAGCGCGTGGGTTCCGGGCAACGATGATTCCTGCGGCGCCAATTCCATGCTTCCACTCTGCCACAATGGCGCCCGTCGGCACCGGCGTGCTGGTACTAAGGCGCCGCACCGTAACAAGCTGCACCGCAAATAAGAAGTCAGCCTTCCCCGAGCAGCCACCGCAAGGTGTCGGCATTCCGCACGGCGTTGCCGCCGCCGTCGTTATTGAAATAGACAAACACGTCCCTGCCCTGGCCTTTCCACTCCCGGATGCGGTCGGCCCACCATCGGAGGTCATCCTCCGAATACGAGCCGCCGTAGAGGTACTCGTGGTCCGGCCCGTGCAGGCGGACGTACACGAACGGCGCCGTGGCCCGCAGGATGCAGGGCAGGTTGGCGCCGCTCATGATGCAATAGGCGGCCCCGTGGCGCTCCAGCAGTGCATACACCTCGGGATGGTCCCAGCTGGGGTGGCGGAACTCCACTGCCACGCGCACCCACCACGGCAGGGCCGCCAGGAAGTAGTCAAGACGGGCGTCGTCGCGGCCAAGGCCCGGCGGGAGCTGGACCAGCAGCACCGCCCGCTTGTCACCGAGCTCATGCCAGCACTTGATGATCCGCTCCACCCAGGCGTCGGGACCGTAGAGCTTCTTGGCATGGGTGAGGCCGCGCGGGGCCTTGACGGACATCATGAAACCCTCCGGAAGGCGCCGGCGCCAGCTGGCGAAGGATGATTCCCGCGGCCAGCGGTAGAAGCTTGCGTTCAGTTCCACCGTGCTGAACCGCGCCACATAGTGGGCCAGCCGGTCGCGGGCCGGAAGGCCCGGCGGGTAGAGCACGTTCTCCCAGTGGTCATAGCTCCAGCCGGATGTGCCGATGTGGATCCCCATGATTTCGTTGGGTGTCAGTCAGTCCGCGCCGGGCTCAGACCTCGCCGGCCCAGTCCGGCGCATGCGGGGCGAACGCGTCTTCCCAACGCCGGCGCTCAAAGTCAGGCAGCGGTCCACGTCCGACGGCGGCGGCCGCGGCCTCAAGGTTGCGCACCTGGGAGGTCCCCACGATCGCCGTGCTCACGCCCGGGCTGAAGGCCGAAAACCGCAGCGCTGTGCCCTGCCAGTCATCCGTTTCCGGCTCGACGTCCATCCGGCGGAGCCTTTCCCAATACGTCTCGCCGTACACGCCCACGGGGCGCTCGGCATGGCGCCAGGGCGCGTTGGCGAGCGGCCGCTTGGCCACCACCCCCAGTCCCTGCCGGCCGGCGGCAGGCAGGACGTCACTCCGCGAGCGCTGGTCTGCGAGGTTCACGGAGGACTGCAGGGCGCCGAAGAGGCCGGCGTTTCCGGCCCAGGCGAGGGCGTCGTTCTCTCCGCTGTAGCCCGGCACCCGGACCTTTCCGGCCTCCACGCAGCGCAGCAGCGCCTCCACGGCATCGCCCTGCTGCAGGACAGCGAGCGGACAGGAATGCAGGAATACGACGTCGATCACGTCCGTTCCCAGTTTCCGCAGGGCCTCGTCGACGCCGCCGGTCACCGCTGCAGCGCTCCAGTCCTCAGCGCCGTCGACGTCGTAGCCCACCTTCGTGGACAGCACCACAGACTCGCGCCGGCCGGGCAGCCAGGAGCCGATCCGTTCCTCGGAGAGGCCGTAGCCCCGTGCAGTGTCGATGAACGTGACGCCCAGATCCGCTGCCCGGTCAAGGAGGCCGTGGGCTGCCCGCTCACTAACGTCGTCATAACCGATATGCCCGGCGCCGAATCCAAGCGCGGACACGGTCAGGGAAGAGTTTCCGAAGTTCCGTTGCAGCATGCCTTGGATAGTAGTCGGCCCGGACCGGTTGTGGCACTGTAAGGTCCATGGCACGCATAGAGGACTACGCCGTGGTGGGCGATCTGCATACGGCTGCCCTGATCAGCACCGAGGGCTCCATCGACTGGCTGTGCCTGCCGAGGTTTGATTCGCCGGCCTGCTTCAACGCGCTGCTGGACACGCCGAAGGCCGGGCGGTGGCTGTTGGCGCCTGCCGACGGCGGGGAGTGCACGCGCCGCCACTACCGCAAGGGAACCCTCATCCTGGAAACGGAGTGGGAAACTCCCGGCGGCAAGGTGAAGGTCATCGACTTCATGCCGCCGCGCGACAGCGTGGCGGACATTGTGCGGATCGTTGTCGGCGTCCGCGGTTCCGTGCGGATGCGAGGCGAGCTGGCGCTACGGTTCGACTACGGCCACATCGTGCCGTGGGTCCGGCACGACAACCACGGCATCCACGCCATCGCCGGCCCGGATGCGGCCTATCTGGTCACCGACGCCCCGCTGCGGGGCGAACGCATGCACACTGTCAGCGACTTCACGGTCCGCGCAGGCGAGCGGATTCCTTTCGTGCTGACCTGGACCCCGAGCCACCTGCCCCGGCCCCGGTCCATCGACCCGGAGGCATACCTGGACTCAACGGAGTTGTTCTGGCGCGAATGGTCCGCCAAATGCAAAATCACCGGACCGTACCGGGATGCCATCCAGCGCTCGCTGATCACCCTGAAGGCGCTGACCTACGCTCCGACCGGAGGCATCGTGGCGGCGGTGACCACGTCACTGCCCGAACAGCTGGGCGGCCCCCGCAACTGGGATTACCGGTACTGCTGGCTGCGGGATGCCACGCTGACGCTGCAGGCTCTGCTGGCCGCCGGCTACACCGAGGAAGCTGCGTCCTGGCGGGACTGGCTGCTGCGGGCGGTGGCCGGGGACCCGGCTGACCTGCAGATCATGTACGGCATCCACGGGGAGCGGCGGCTGCCGGAGATGGAGCTGCCGTGGCTGGCGGGGTATGAAAATTCAGCACCCGTCCGGATCGGCAACGGTGCCGCCGGCCAGCTCCAGCTGGACGTGTGGGGTGAGGTGCTGGACTGCCTGGCCCTGACCCGGCACTCCCTGCTGAAACACAGCGACGAAGCCTGGGACGTCCAGGTTGCCCTCATGGAACACCTCGAAGGTGCCTGGCAGCGCCCGGACAACGGCTTGTGGGAGATGCGCGGACCGCAGCGCCACTTCACACACTCCAAGGTGATGGCCTGGGTTGCGGCGGACCGGATGGTCAAGGGCGTGCGGGACTTCGGCCTGGTGGGGCCGGCGGACCGCTGGGAGGCCCTGCGCGACACGATCCACGCCGACGTCATGGCGAACGGCTTCGACGCGGAGCGCAATACCTTTGTCCAGTCCTACGGGCGCCCGGAGCTGGACGCGAGCCTACTGCTGATTCCGCGCGTCGGCTTCCTGCCGCCGGATGACCCCAGAGTGCTGGGCACCATTGAGGCCGTGCAGCGCGAACTCACCCACGACGGTTTCGTGCTCCGGTACCGCCCGGAAGAGGCGGACGACGGGCTGCCGGGCGACGAAGGCGTCTTCCTTGCCTGCTCCTTCTGGCTGGTGGAAGCACTCATCGGCGTGGGCCGGCGCCGCGAAGCCAAGGAGCTGTTCGAACGGCTCCTGGCACTGCGCAACGATGTGGGTCTCCTCAGCGAGGAGTGGGGCGTGGAGTCGGGCCGCCAGCTGGGGAACACGCCGCAGGCATTCAGTCACTTCGCGCTTGTCATGAGTGCCATGGAGCTGCATGAGGACAGCGTCCAGCGCAGTGACGCCCCCATGCGCGGGCACTAACCTCCGCCCCGGGCCGGTCACATTTGGTTCAGCTGGGGGCCGGTGCCTGCTGCGTGGTTCCATGGTCACGGAACCTATTGGAGCAGGCACAAAGGAGTGTGGACCGGTGAAATTTGCGCGTCTCGGAGATCCGGGCAGGGAACAGCCGGCCGTTCAGCCGGACGGCCCCGGGGCCAACGGAAAGTGGTTTTCCCTCGATGGCATTGCCGCCGACATTGACGGAGCGTTCCTTGAAGCCGCCGGTGTTGCCCGGGTCCGCGATGCCCTTGCAGCCGGGAGCCTGTCCGCAATCCCCGACGCCGGCACACTTCGCGTCGGCGCGCCGCTGGCCCGCCCGGGGGCCGTTGTGGGGATCGGCCTGAACTACGCCGGGCATGCCGCGGAGTCCGGGGCAGCCGTCCCGGAGGTTCCGGTGGTGTTCCTGAAGCCCAGCAACACCGTAGCGGGGCCGTTCGACGACGCCCCCATCCCGCCGCTGTCCCGCAAGTACGACTGGGAAGTCGAGCTGGCTGTTGTGATCGGACGCCGGGCATCCTACCTGGCATCCGCGGACGAGGCCGCGGACTGCGTCGCCGGTTATGTGCTGGCCAACGACCTGTCGGAGCGGGAGTACCAGCTTCCCGGCGCCGCCGGACAGTGGGTGAAGGGAAAATCGCTCCCCGCCTCCACGCCGCTCGGCCCCTGGTTTGTTCCGGCCGCTGACCTGGATCCGTCGGCCCTGCGGCTGCGGACCTGGGTGAACGGTGAACTGCGCCAGGACTCGTCCACGGCGGACCTCATCTTTGACGTTTCGGCGGTGGTGCACCACCTGAGCCAGTTCATGGTGCTGGAGCCGGGCGATGTCATCCTGACGGGCACGCCCGAGGGTGTGGCTCTTTCGGGGCGCTTCCCCTACCTCCAGGACGGCGATGTGCTGGAACTGGAAGTCGAGGGGCTGGGCCGCCAGCGCCAGGTTCTTCGCCGAACCGCTGCCTCCTGAAGAGCACGCCGGAACCCCTCGCCAAGGGGCCCGGCTTGTGGCACTCTGGGCCGTATCTAACGGATTCCAGGTGCAAGGAGTGCCATGTTCAAGCCAAAAGACGCCTTTTCCAGCTTCAGCGTTGATGATCTGGAGAAGGCCCGGCAGTTCTACGGCGAGACGCTGGGACTGGAAGTTTCCGAAAGCGCGATGGGAACCCTCCAGGTGCAGCTCCCGTCGGGTTCCCGGGTCATGATCTATCCGAAGGATAACCACGAGGCGGCGACATTCACCGTGCTGAACCTTGTCGCGGGGGACGTTGAACAGGCCGTGGACGAGTTGAACAGTCTGGGTGTCCAAACCAAAATCTACGATGACCCTGCAATGCCTACTGATGCCAAGGGGATCATGAAGGAGGGCGGCATGGCGATTGCGTGGTTCAAGGACCCGGCCGGCAATGTGCTTTCGGTGGTCAGTGCCTGAACCAGCCAGTGCCTGAACAAGTCAAGGCTTCAACAAGCCACCGGGACTTCCCTTACCCGCATAGGTAAGTATACTTACTAATACCTCAGGTTGGGGTTGAAGCGGAGGAACTGCAATGGCTGGATATTTCGAACTGGTTGATGCGCCCGACGGCGGATACCGCGTTAAGCTCATCGACGGAAACGGAACGCTGATGGCGATCTCAGTGACCTTCCCCACCAAGCGTGCCGCAGCGGCCGGTGTGGCCAAGGCCAGGGAAATCGCAGGCACCGGGCTGATCCGGGACCTCAGCGAAAGCCAGGACTCCGAGCCGCTGAAGCAGCCACCCGTGCGGCAGCATGTCAAGACACCGAAGAACATAGGCGTCCTGGGGTCCGGGCGGCCAACCGGAGCCACGGGTCTCAAGCGTGCCCGCACGCACTACTGAAACACGGCGAGCCATGTCCCTCAACGCGTGTGTCACCTAACTGCTATGTCACCTGACTGCTGTGTCACCTAACGGGCCGGGAGGCCGGAAGCGCGGCGTTCTCTTCGATGTCGACGGGACCCTGGTCGATTCCTGCTACCTGCACACCCTCGCATGGTGGCAGGCCTTCCGCGGGGCTGGGCTGGACGTCCCGATGGCGTCCATCCATCGTGCCGTGGGGATGGGCGGTGCGGAGCTGCTGGAGCACCTGCTGCCGGCAGATCGCGACAAGTCGGGAGACAAAGCGATCATGTCCTCCCACGGAGCGGTTTTCGCCACCTTCTGGCCCGCCCTCCGTCCGCTGGACGGGGCCCGGGACCTTCTGGCCCAGTGCTATGAAAGCGGCTTTGCGGTTGCTCTGGCGTCTTCCGCCCGGAAGCAGGACCTTGACGCGCTGCGGTCAGCGCTGCGGGCGGATTCCTATCTTCACGCCGCGACCAGTGCCAACGATGCCAAGGCGGGGAAGCCCGCTCCGGACATCCTGCAAGCGGCGCTGGATGCGGTGGGCCTGCAGGCGGGGGACGTGGTTTACGTGGGCGATGCCGTCTGGGACGTCTACGCCGCCGGCCGGCTTGGCATTCCCACCATCGGACTCACTTGCGGCGGAACCTCCGCCGCCGAGCTGCTGGAGGCCGGCGCCGTGGAAACATACGGGAATCCACGGGAGCTCCTGGCGAACCTGCGCGACAGCGCTATTGGCAGGCTCGCCAGAAGCTCCTAGTCCTGCTCTTGGTGCGGGGCGGGGTCAGGCGTCGGCGATGGCGCCCTTGTTCCAGGAGACTGCGATACTGACCGAACCGTCGTCGTCCCGTTCAACTTCGGTGATGACATCGGTGGGCCCTGCCCCCATTTCCATCAGCTTGGCGCGGTACGACGTGACCAGTTCTTCAAGGCTGGATTCCGTCCACTCGCCGGGACGCATGCGCGTTGAAATCTCCACCGGCTCTGGTTGATACAGCGTCATTTCGTTGCCTTTCCTCGATGCTCGGATTCTTCAACGCTATGGTCCGCGGCGGCCGCATGCAAGAGATTTACTCAGTGTGCTTAGCTTCGGCGGCGCGCTATGCCGGTACTAGAGGCTCCGGTCCCACCAGCGCGAGTCCTAACAGCTTGAGTTGAGGGCTTCCTCCACGACGTCGACGAGGTCATCCGCCAGGCCGTTGCCCTTTAGGCTGAAGGGCTGCGGCGGGGAAGCAAGGGAGACCGATGCCTGCCGGGTTCCGTCAGCGCTGGACATCGAAATCGTTCCGTAGCCGGCCGTGTCCGCGGCACGGCCGTAGTAGAAGTTGTTGGTGCAGGTATCGTTCCAGCGCTGGATCCCCATCCCGTACCGGGCGTAAGGCGGGGTCTGCATATCCGTGACCAAGGCCCGTGGAATCAGGCGGCCCTCGAGCAACGCGGCGTAAAACGTGTTCAGGTCGCCGACGGTGGACACCAGGCCCGCGGCAGGGTCGCCTGCGCGGACTGCGGGGTAGCTGACGTCCAGGCGCTCGCCGGAAGCGGTGACGTAGCCGTGGACCAGCGAGGGAGGGGCGGGGCCGCGTTCGGTCATCCGCGTGGTTGTGAGGCCTAGCGGCTCTGTCAGGTCGGACCGCAGGACGTCGCTGATCGGCAATCCTCGAAGCCGTTCCACGATCATGCCCAGCGCGACGTAGTTCGAACCCGAGTACTCATAACCCTGCGCCAGCTTCGGCTCCCACTTCTGGGTCGCGGCCAGGGCGAGGAGTTCCCGGTGGCTGCGGCCGGTGGCCAGCACCTCGCCCAGGCTGCCCTGCTGAAGGAGCGGGATGGGGTAGTCCGGCATCCCGGACTCGTGCTGCAGCAGCCGCCGGATCGTGACCGGCCCGGGCGGGTGCATGATGCTCTCGAAGTCCGGCAAATGCTGGCTGACAGGATCGTCAAGGCTGAGCCTGCCTTCAACCGCGAGTTTGAGTACGGACACGGCCACGAAGGACTCGGTCACCCTTCCGATAGGCACGGGATCGTCAATCTCCAGCGGTTCCCCGTCCTGCAGGCTCCTGACGCCGGAGGCCCGGGACCATTCCGCACCCCGAACTTTGGCCTGCATCAGGACGGCGGGGGCGCCGTCGTCGAGCATTTCGTTGCCAAACTCTTCCAGCGCTGCCGCCAGTCGTGCCAGGGACGATGGCTGCTCCGGCGGTTCCGGGGCCGCAGTGCAGCCGCCCAGTGCGGCGACCAGCACTGCGACGGTTGCCGCGGCCGCGGTCCGGAACGGCAGTGCGCGAATCCGTGCCACGGAACTCATGTTCCTCAGGGCATTCCGATGCGTCAATAGCTAACGGATGCCGCCGTCGGAACCCGATTAAAGTCCCGTTAACCCCCAACTGACTCGCAGTTAACGTTGCGAAATCGCGTTTTGGCGACGTTAACTGCCAGTCAGTTGGGGTGGGAAGGCCAGGCCTAGGTCAGGCGGATCTGGCGGTTCATGTCCTTGTACAGCAGGTAGCGGAACTCGCCCGGGCCGCCGGCGTAGCAGGCCTGCGGGCAGAAGGCGCGCAGCCACATGAAGTCGCCGGCCTCCACCTCAACCCAGTCGTTGTTGAGCAGGTACATGGCCTTGCCCTCGAGGACGTACAGGCCGTGCTCCATGACGTGGGTCTCCGGGAACGGGATGACCCCGCCCGGCTGGAACGTCACAATGTTCACCTGCATGTCGTGGGCCAGGTCGCTGGAATCCGTGAAGCGGGTGGTCTTCCAGGCGCCGTCGGTATCCGGCATGGCGGTGGGTTCCACCTCGGCGTCACTGGTGACGAAGGACTTTGCCTCGTAACCCTCAAGCCGCTCATAGGCCTTGCGGATCCATTGGAAGGAGACAATGTCATCCGAGACGTTCTCCAGGCCCCAGGTGGAGCCGGCGGCCAGGTAGGCATAGCCGCCTTCCTCAAGCTGGTGCAGTTCGCCGTCGAGGGTCAGGTTGACCTTTCCCTTGGTGACGAAGACAACGCCTTCGACGCCGGGCTCAAACTCGGCTTTGGGAGCGCCGCCGCCGGGGCCGATCTCCACGATGAGCTGCGAGAACGTGGTGGCAAACCCGGCAATCGGGCGGGCCAGAATCCAGGAGCGGGTGTTGGAGAAACCCGGCAGGGTGCTGGTCACAATGTCGGTCATGACGCCCTTGGGGATGACCGTGTACGCCTCCGTGACGATGGCCCGTTCCGTGGTGAGGTGGGTCTGCGGCGGCAGGCCGCCCTGGGGGTAGTAATACTTTCCCATCATAGGATCCTTACTTCGAAGTGGAGTGGGCCAGCCGCGGGTGCGCAAGGCCGGTCAACTGGGGGATTCCGACGCCGGCAAGCGCCTGGACGTCTTCGGCGCCGACGGCTCCGCACTGGACGCCGCGCAGCACGAACGCGGCCAGGGCGCGGGCGGTGGCGGGTTCGTCCATGACCCCGCCCTCGGTGCGGTCCACGTAGTTGCGCAGCCGGGCCGCCGCGGCGGGCAGGCCCTGGCGGTAGAACGCGTAGGTGGCCGCGAACCGGCTCGGCAGCTGGGCCGGGTGCAGGTCCCAGCCCTGGTAGTAGCCGCGCTCCAGGGAACGCCGCACCAGCCGGCCGTGCAGCTGCCACGCGTTTTCCACGTTGTCGCCCACGGGGATGATGTTGGTGGAGCCGTCCGACAGGCGGATGCCCGTTCCGGCCACCGCCAGCTGCATGACTTCCTTGGCGAAGTCCGCCACCGGGTGCTCCATGGACTGGTATTCCGCCGAGATCTGCAACGAGGCGGAGTAGTCGTAGGTGCCGTAGTGCAGGCCGCTGATCCGTCCCGGGACCGCGTGCGGCAACTGCGCCACCGGCGACGTTCCTTCCGCGCCGAGGATGAGCTGCGGCGTTTCCACCTGCACCTCGAACCGCAGCCGGCCGGCGGGCAGTGAGTGCGCTTCCTCCAGCCGGGAGACGGCGAATTCCATGGCCTTCACCTGCGCCACGGTGGTGACTTTGGGAAGGGTGAGGATCAGGCCCTGCGGCAGCTCGCCCGCCGCTGCCAGCCCGGAAACGAACAGGTCCAGGGTCCGGAGGCCGCGGGCACGGGTAGCCGCTTCGAAGCACTTGAAGCGGATGCCGATGAACGGGGGCGCTGAGCCGGCCGCGACTGCGGCGGCCACGGCGGAAGCCGACGCAACAGCGGCAGCGTCCTCGGCGTCGTCGCCCCTGTCACCGAAACCGTCTTCGAAGTCCAAGCGCAGGTCTTCAATCGGTTCGCTTTCCAGCTTGGCCTGGACGCGTGACGCCACGGCCTCGGCGAGTTCGGTGTCCTGGCCCAGCAAGTGGCCCAGACGCGCTAGGCCGCCGTGGGCTTCCGCCGCCGCCAGCGCCTCGGCGCCCCACTCAGCAGCGAACGACGGCGTGAAACGGTCCGCCGGTACATACACGGTATGCACGGGCTGGCGTGTGCCGTCGTCGCCCGGGTAGTTGCGCTCCAGCAGCCGGTCGGTGGGGGCCAGCTGTGCGTCGATCTGCGCCAGATCGTCCGCGCTGAGGGAGCCGGAGGGAACCGCCATGCCTCAGCCCACCAGTTCGTAGGCCGGGGTGGTGAGGAAATCGGTGTACTCCTCGGACAGGCAGATGTCCCCGATCAGTTCGCTGGCCGGCTTGTAGTACCTGGCGAAGGACTCCTCGCCCACTTCGCCGCGGAGCTTTTCGGTCTCCTCGGCCAGGATGGTGCTGACCAGTTCCCGCGTGACCGTGTTGCCGGTATCGGCCAGGACCACGCTGTTGCGGATCTGCTGCCAGACCTGCGAACGGGAGATCTCGGCCGTGGCGGCGTCTTCCATCAGGTTGTGGATGGCCACCGCGCCGTTGCCCGAGATCCACACGGCCGTGTACGCGACCGCGACGTAGAGGTTCAGGCGAAGCCCGGCCTCCGTGACCTTGCCGTCGGCCGAGGCGATGTCCAGGAGCTGGTCCGCGGTGACGCTGACCTCCGGGCGCTGCTTGTCCAGCTGGTTGGGCCGCTCGCCCAGGACGGAATCGAACACTTCCTGGCACACCGGGACCAGGTCCGGGTGGGCCACCCATGAGCCGTCGAAGCCATCGTTGGCCTCGCGCGTCTTGTCCGCACGCACCTTCTCGAACGCCTGGGCGGTGACCTCGGGTTCGCGGCGGTTGGGGATGACGGCCGCCATGCCGCCCATGGCAAACGCGCCGCGGTGGTGGCACGTCTTGACCAGCAGCTCGGTGTAGGCGCGCATGAACGGTGCCGTCATGGCCACGGTGGCGCGGTCCGGCAGCACAAACTCCGCCCCGGCGTCGCGGAAGTACTTGATGATGCTGAACAGGTAGTCCCAGCGGCCGGCGTTCAGCCCTGCTGCGTGGTCACGGAGTTCGTACAGGATCTCGTCCATCTCGAACGCTGCAGGGATGGTCTCGATCAGCACGGTGGCCTTGATGGTGCCCTGCGGGATGCCCAGGAAGTCCTGCGCGAAGACGAACACCTCGTTCCAGAGGCGCGCCTCCAGGTGGCTCTCCATCTTGGGCAGGTAGTAGTACGGGCCCTGGCCGTTGAGGAGGAGCTGCTTGGCGGTGTGGAAGAAGTGCAGGCCGAAGTCCACCAGCGCGCCCACGGTGTGTTCGCCGTCGAGCAGGAGGTGGCGCTCATCCATGTGCCAGCCGCGGGGGCGGGCCACCACGACGGCGAGCGGGGCATCGGTGCGGAGCCGGTATTCCTTGCCCTCGGGCGAGGTGTAGCTCAGGGTTCCGGCGGCGGCGTCGCGCAGGTTCAGGATGGCGTCGATGACGTTGGCCCAGGTGGGTGTGCTGGCGTCCTCGAGGTCAGCCAGCCACACCTTGGCACCGGAGTTAAGGGCATTGATGGCCATCTTGGCCGGCGAGGCAGGGCCGGTCATTTCCACGCGGCGGTCCTGCAGCGCGGCAGGCGCCGGAGCCACCTTCCAGTCACCCTCGCGGACATCCTTGGTTTCGGGCAGGAAATCAAGCTTTCCGGTCCGGGCCACCTGCTCGCGCTTGGCCACGCGGGCTTTGAGGAGTTCGGCGCGGGTGCCCGCAAACCGCTTGTGGAGCTCCTCGACGAAGGCCAGGGCCTTCGGGGTGAGGATTTCCTCTGCTCGTGCAATCGGCTGCGGGTCTGTGACTGAGAGAGCCATTGTCCGGGTCCTTTCTGGGCTGCGAATCAGGCGTTGGCGGGTTCTAGGGCTGCAGTGGCTGCGTTTGCTGCATTGGCCGCCCGTGCTGCGTGCGCTGCGTTGGCTACGGCCGCGGCAACGTCGGCGGCAACGTGCGGGTCAAAAACGCTGGGGATGATGTAGCTGGCATTGAGTTCGTCGTCAGCCACGCGGTTGGCGATGGCTTCGGCTGCGGCCACGAGCATGTCCGGCGTGATGTCCGAGGCGCCGGCATCGAGCAGCCCGCGGAAGAACCCCGGGAATGCCAGGACGTTGTTGATCTGGTTGGGGAAGTCGCTGCGCCCCGTAGCCACCACTGCCGCATGCTTCGACGCTACCACCGGGTCGATTTCCGGGGTGGGGTTAGCCATGGCGAATACGATCGCATCCTTGGCCATGGCGGCCACCTGCTCCTCGCCGATCACGTGCGGGGCGCTGACGCCGATGAAGACGTCCGCTCCGACGAGTGCCTCGTGCAGGGTGCCGGAGAAGCCTTCCTCGTTGGTGTTGGCCGCGATCCAGCTGCGGTGTTCGTCGCTGTATTCCGCGCCGGAGTGGATGGCGCCTGAGCGGCCGGCGGCGATGATGTGCTGCGCGCCCTGAGCCTTGAGGAGCTGGATGATGGCCGAGCCCGCGGCGCCGACTCCGGACACCACGATCCTGACGTCGGCGAGCTTCTTGCCCACTACGCGCAGCGCGTTGACTAGCGCCGCCAGGGTGACGATTGCCGTGCCGTGCTGGTCGTCGTGGAAGACCGGGATGTCCAGTTCCTCGCGGAGGCGGTTTTCGATCTCGAAGCAGCGGGGGGCAGCAATGTCCTCAAGGTTGATGCCGCCGTAGACGGGGGCCATGGCCTTGGCGATCATAATGATTTCCTCGGTGTCCTGGGTGTCCAGGCAGACCGGCCATGCGTCAACGTTGGCGAACTGCTTGAACAGGGCGGCCTTGCCTTCCATCACGGGCAGGGCCGCGGCCGGGCCAATGTTGCCCAGGCCAAGGACGGCTGAACCGTCGGTCAGGACGGCGATGGTGTTGCGCTTAACGGTCAGGTTGCGTGCCGCTGAGGGGTCCTCCGCGATGGCCAGGCAGACGCGGGCGACGCCGGGGGTGTAGGCGCGGGACAGGTCGTCGCGGTTGCGGAGGGCGACCTTCGGGACCACCTCGAGCTTGCCGCCGAGGTGCATCAGGAACGTGCGGTCGGAGACATGCTGGACCGTAACGCCGTCGAGCGCGTTCAGGGCGTCCTTGACGCGGGCGGCGTGTTCGTCGTCGGTGGTGTTGCAGGTGACGTCCACAACCAGGGTCTCGTGGTGGGACTCGGTGACGTCCAGGGCGGTGATGGCTGCGCCGGCAGCTCCGACGGCGGCGGCCAGTTCGCTGGTCGCGGTGAAGCTGGACGGCGCCTCAACGCGCAGGGTGATCGAATTTCCGGGGCTCGGGTTCGCCATTGAATGTTCCTCCTCGTCGGGCCCGGACGCTGAATGCCTCCGGGCGTACTGCTCAATCAGATGTTTTCGTATTATGGATATTATTATCTACTTTGTGGAAACACAAGCCCTGAAAGTGCATCGACGGAGGCGTGCGCGTGCTGTATCTTGGGTCTTCTAAGCAATTTTTTTCACGATGTGGATAAGAGTTGTCGGAACCGATACCGCAGGAGACCACGGTTATGGCTGAGAAAGCCCCGGGAGGCGTGCAGTCCGTTGAGCGCGTCTTCGAACTTTTGGAACTGATCACTGATGCCGGCGGAGACGTCACGCTCAGCGAGCTCTCGTCCTCCACAGACCTGCCGCTTCCCACGATCCACCGCCTGCTGCGCACGCTGGTCACGCTGGGCTACATCCGCCAGCTGCCCAACCGCCGCTATGCCCTCGGCCCGCGGCTCATCCGGCTCGGCGAAGGCGCCAACAAGCAGCTTGGTGCACTCGCCCGGCCGCAGCTCAAGTCCCTCGTGGACCGGCTGGGGGAGACCTCCAACATGGCGGTGCTGGACTCGGACATGGTCATTTACGTGGCCCAGGTCCCGTCCCTGCACTCCATGCGCATGTTCACCGAGGTGGGCCGTCGCGCCCACACCCACGCCACCGGCGTGGGCAAGGCGATCCTGGCCCAGCTCGACGACGAGACCGTGCGCGGGATCGTCCAGCGGAGCGGCATGCCCACGCCCACTCCCAAGAGCATCGGTGACATCGATTCCCTGCTCCTTGACCTGAAGCTGATCCGTGAACGCGGCTACTCCATCGATGAGGAGGAGCAGGAGATCGGCGTCCGCTGCTTTGCGATGGCGGTCCCGAATGCGCCGACGCCCACGGCCATTTCGGTGTCCGGGCCGGTGTCCCGCGTGGACCAGTCCTTCGCCGAACGCGCCGTCCCGCTCCTGCGCGAAGCAGCCCAGGCAATCTCGGACGAGCTCAACCAAAACTGACCTCCCGCCGTCGTACGTCCCGCCGTACCTCCGAGCGCGAACGGGCACTTAAGCCCCTACTCCGAGTGCGAACGGGCACTTAAGCTCCCTACTCCGAGCGCGAACGGGCACTTGCGGCCCGTCTTCCTGATGGAAGGCGGCCGCAAGTGTCCGTTCGCGCTTAACAACTGGAGGGTCAGGGTTTCGACGGCGGCGGGTGCTAAACCAGTGTGCCGTCGCTGACCGCTCCGCTGTCCTCCCCGGCGGGTTCGAGCGAGATCATCGGGGACTTGCGCTCCAGCGCCCGGAAGACGACGAAGCCGAGAGCGCATCCGAGGAACCAGCTGTAGTTGCCGATCCAGGTGGCGTTCACCGAGGTGGCGCCGGTGTCGAGCAGGATCTTGGGGATCACCACGGACGCGATGGAGATGGCGCCGCTGATGGCCACCGCCTTGACCGCGTTCGGGTTGTAGCCGTTGCGGAACCAGTACCGGCCGGTGGTCTTCAGTGTGTACATGTCGTCCACCCAGACTTTCTGCCGGCTCACCACGTAGTATCCGGCGATCAGGATGCCGAACAGCGGGCCGATCAAGGCGCCCAGGACACCCAGGGTGTAGTGGATGGCGTCGTTGTTGGAGTACCAGTTCCACGGGGTCAGGATGACGGAGCCGACGGCGGCAATCATGCCGCCTGCCCGCCAGCTGATCTTCTGCGGGCTGACGTTGGAGAAGTCGAACGCGGGCGAAATGAAGTTGGCTACGATGTTGATGCCCACGGTGGCGATGACGAAGGTTAGTCCGCCCAGCAGGACGGCGAATACGGTGTCGATTTCCTGGACTGTCTTGACCGGGTCCGTGATGAGGCGGCCGAACACCGGGATGGTGGCCGAAGCCGTGATGACGGTCAGGAGCGAGAAGAACAGGAAGTTCACCGGCAGGCCCAGGAAGTTGCCCTTCTTCACGGCCTTGTAGCTCTTGCCGTAGCGCGCGAAATCGCCGAAGTTGAGCATCGGACCGGAGAAGTAGGAAACCACCAGGGCGATGGCGGAGATCATCACGGGGATGGAGGCGGCGAAGTCCAGGGGCGGACCGCTCGAAAGATTCAGGCTGATGTTGCCGATGCCGGCCTTGGAGACCAGGTAAATGGCCAGGACCAGCATCACCACGTAGACGGCGGGACCGGCGAAGTCGATGAACTTTCGGATGCTTTCCATGCCGTTCCAGAACAGCGCGGCCTGGGCCACCCAGAGGATGCCGTAGCAGATCCAGCCCAGGGTGGAGAGCCCCAGGAAGCCGTTCTGTTCGACGTCGTACAGCGGTGCCATGCCGGGGAAGAACTTGAGGAAGACGATCACCAGGGCCTCGGAGGCGAGGAAGGTCTGGACGCCGTACCAGGCAACCGCGATCAGCCCGCGGATGATGGCCGGGATGTTGGCGCCCTTGACGCCGAAGACGGCCCGGTTGATGACCGGGTACGGGACACCGGTCAGCTGGCTGGGCTTGGCGACGAGGTTGCAGAAGATGTTGACGATCACGATGCCCGCCAGCAGTGCCACGAGGACCTGCCAGCTGGCCAGGCCCAGGGCGAAGAGGCTGCCGGCCGTGACATAGCCGCCGATGCTGTGGACGTCGGACATCCAGAAGGCGAACAGGTTGTAACTGGTCCAGCGCTGGTTCTTCAGGGGGACGAGGTCCTCATTGCTGAGCTGGGGATCGTAGTCGGGGAGCTGGCCGGTGCGGGCGGGCGCTTCAACCCGGGGTGCGGCCATCGCGGAGTCTGTCATGGTTTCCTCTGAAAGATTGGGACAGCCGCCGATCCGGCCGTTTCACACTTTCAATTAGATGGAACCAATGTTTCAGAGCTGTTTCTGGTGCAAGAAATCCTGTTTACTTCGGGGCGACCTACTTCGCTTCGATTTCGCCCAGGGTGTCGAACAAGCCCGTAACGTCGCGGACGCGCTCGCGCCCGGGCCGTCCGAGGGCTACGAGGACGCCGTTCGCGAGCACGCTGACCAGGCTCATAGCAGCGGCGTAGCTGTCAAAGGCATGCGCGCCGTCCACCGGGCACTCGAGCCACAGCGTGGCGTCCGCGGCCAGCCTGCGTGCGCTCGGGTCCCCGATCAGAACCGTGGTTGCCCCGGTGGCAGACGCTGCCTGGAGGACTTTGCGGAACCCGGCAGGCCGCCGTCGGAAGCCAAACAGGACCACCGCGTCCCCGGCGCCCAGGCCGGCGAGCTCTTCGCCGATGCTCTGCCCGGGCTGCGGCGCCACGGCCACCGCCGGGCGGCACTGGAGGAGCTGCTGCCGGAAGTGCAGCGCTACTGGAAAGCTGTTGCGGAAGCCGAGCAGCAGCACGGTTCCGGCGCCGGCGAGCTTGCCGCTGGCCTCCGACAGTTTGTCCTCGTCGAGCGATTCGGCGAGGCGGCGCAGGTTTTCCTGTTCCTGCCCGAAGTGGGCGGCCGGGCCGCCGTCGGACGACTGCGGACCCAGCGGCATCCCGCTGGAACGGATGGACCGGGTGTGTTCCTTGACTTCGTTGAAATCCTCGAAGCCGAGGCGGCGGAACAGCCGGCTCATGGTCGCTTTCGAGACGCCGCTCAGCCTGGCGAGTTCCGCGGCGTTGTAGACGGCGAGGTCCCCGAGGTGGTCCAGGAGGGTGTCCGCCGCCTTCTGCTCCTGGGGGCTCAGCTCTGCATACTGCCGTTCGATTCGTTCATCGATCCTCATGAAACAACCGTCTCACAGCCCAAGCAAAGCGCGAACGGACAGCTGCGGCCCTTCGGAAAGGGGCCGTAACTGTCCGTTCGCGCTTGTTGTGCCAGTCGGTGGGCTTAGTGGTCAGATTTCGACGCCGACTCCACCGGGACTTCCTGGCCGTCGCAGTCGATCAGCTTGCCGCCTTCGTAACGGTCGCCGTCCGCCAGGCACTTGAGGTCTTCTTCGCGGACCACGCGGCCGGTGCCGGCCACAAAGACGGACTGGTTCTCGGAATTGCCGGCCTTGAGGTGGTTGAAGAGCAGGTTCAGCAGGATGGCCATGACCGCGGCCGAGCTGATGCCCGAGTGGAAGATGGTGCCGAACCAGGACGGGAACTTGTCGTAGAACGCCGGCGCGGCGATCGGGATCATGCCGAAGCCGATGGATGCCGCCACGATGATCAGGTTCATGTTGTTCCGGTACTCCACCTTGGCCAGTGTCCGGATGCCGCTGGCGGCAACAGTTCCAAAGAGTACGACGCCGGCACCGCCCAGGACGGGCGTCGGCACCGCCGCGACCACCCGGCCAAGAACCGGCAGGAGGCCCAGGATCACCAGGATCAGGCCGCCGGCGCTGACCACGAAGCGGCTCTTGACGCCCGTGATGGCGACCAGTCCCACGTTCTGGGCAAAGGCGCTCTGGGTGAACGAGTTGAACAGCGGCGAGATGGCGCTGGAGAGCATGTCCGCCCGCAGGCCGTCGCCGATGCGCTTGGAGTCAACCTTGGTGCCCACGATCTCGCCGACTGCGATGATGTCCGCGGAGGTCTCGGTGAGCGTCACCAGGATGACGATCAGCATGGAGATGATCGCGGCGATTTCGAAGGTGGGCGGGCCGAACGCGAACGGGGTGGGGAACGCGACGATTTCGCCCTGGCCCACCTTGGAGAAATCCGCCATGCCGAAGACGAACGCAATCACCGTGCCGAGCACCATGGCCAGCAGGATGGAAAGCCGGGAGATGGCGGCGTTGCCCACTTTGCTGAGCAGCAGCACGATCGCCATGGTGGCTGCGGCCAGGCCGATGTTGGCCATGCTGCCGTAGTTCGGCGCCTTGCTGTTGCCGCCCATGGCCCAGTTGGCCGCGACCGGCATCAGCGTCAGGCCGATGGTGGTGATGACCGTGCCCGTCACCACCGGCGGGAAGAAGCGGATGATCTTGGAAAACAACGGGGTGATGAGCAGGCCGATCAGCGAGGCCGCGATGACCGAGCCAAAGACCGCCTGGATCCCGCCGCCGCCGTGGACGATCGCCACCATGGTGGAAACACCGGCGAAGGACACGCCCTGGACCAGGGGCAGCTGGGATCCAAAGAACCGGATGCCTACCGTCTGGAGAATCGTGGCAAGGCCGCCGACGAAAAGGCAGGCGGCGATCAGCAGGCCGATGTCCTGCGATGACATGCCGGCGGCTGCGCCGATGATCAGCGGCGGGGCGATGATGCCGCCGTACATGGTGAGCACGTGCTGGAAGCCGTAGGCGAATGTGCTTCCGAGGGGCAGCCGCTGGTCTTCGGGGCGGTCGGACTGCTTGCGGCCGGTGGCGGCCTTTGCAGCGCCGGATTTCTTCTTGGTGTTCATGGCAGACTTTCTTGGTTCATGGCAGACGTCTTTGTCTGGCTAACGGTGTCTGGCTAACAGTTGTCAATCATTGGTGGGGATTTCGACGGGTTCAGTCGACGCATGGCTGCTGGTCGAGCCCGTCGATACCCAGGGGATTTCGACGGGCTCAACCACAGGCGCTGCCTGCTACGTGCGGCTTAGCAGAAGCCGGCGATGCCGGACCAGGCGATGTCCGCCGGGGCGGCGTCCTCGCGCTGGACGGTGGCCTCGATCAGGCCGTACGGGCGGTCGGCGGCAAAGAAGACCTCGTTGGGGTTGTCGAGGCCGAACGGCGAGAGGTCCACCAGGAAGTGGTGCTTGTTGGGCATCGAGAACTTGATTTCGTCGATCTCGCCGTGTGCCTCCAGAACTTTGGCGCCCATGTCGAACAGGGTCTGCTGCAGGGCGTGGGAGTACTTCTCGGTGAAGCCCTCCAGCAGCAGGCTCTTGACGTCTTCGTAGCTCTTGTTGAAGTCGAGCGAGCTGAAGTCGGTGTTGGCGTTGAAGCGCCAGCGGGCGGAAACATCCGTCGCAAGGATGCGGTCGGTGGTTTCCGGCAGGGTGGTGTACTTGTCCCGCGGGTAGCCGACGAAGCCGGACTGGGTGGACTTGAGGACGGTGAGGTCCTTCAGGCCCGAGATGAGGTGTGCTGCCGCGCCGTCGCGGACCAAAACCGCAGTGCGGACTTCCTGGCCCTTGCGCACGAAGGAGTGGTCGTGCTCCGCGCCGTGGGCCTGGATCCGGTCCCAGCTGTAGGACTCGGCTTCCCAGCGGCCGCCGGTGACCCAGCCGAAGCTGGACGTGAAGTGCTCGCCCAGCCGCAGGAGGAATGCCTCCGGTGAGCCGACGCCCTCACGGGCAAACGCGTAGATGGTGTTCTTCTGCGTGTCCGTGGCAACGACGTGGCTGTTGTCGCCTTCGAGGTGGGCGGCGGCGAAGTCCCCTCGCAGCTGCGAGGTGACGTTCAGGTCTTCGATCTCGTGGCGGTCGGTGTCGCGAGTGATTTTTACAACCCGGACTTCGGCCTTGCCGTACTGGTTCTGGCCGAGGATGATTTTGCTGCTCATGGTCTGTTCCCAACTTCCGTGATGTGGAACCTAGGTTCCATCATTGAAATTAAGCGCGTGTTTCGCACGCGTTTCTGATGGAGCCGACCCAACAAAAAAGAGCCGGCATCCAATGACGCCAGCTCATTACGACCCTGCCTGCTGCTCCCAGGTTACGTGACCTACGCCACGAGTTGACTTAAAGCGTAGCCGAGCTTTGCCGTGGTGTACATCACTCCTTGAAAAATCCGATTATGACCGGCAAGCGCCCGGAACCATTGACGAACACCAGGGGTCCGCCCTAGGCTATTTCACATAGCAAAAGTTATTTTCCATTTTGCGGAATCTTTGAACGAGCCATCAACCACCTCGGAGGAGGATCAGATGTACCAGCAGGACACAACGCCGGTTGCACCGGCACAGACGGCGGCACCCTCAGTCCAGGAGTTCTACCTCCCCCTTGGAGGCGGAACGGATCCGGACTTCTACCTGCCCGCAGACCGGGAACACGTCCCGGGCCGGTTCTCGCGCTGGGTCCACGGCCTGCCGGGTTTCGGCGGCCAACGTCCGTAACGGGGCTGGCTGCACGCATATTCGCTGATGACACGCACAAGGCCTGGCGACACCGGAATCCGGGTGTCGCCAGGCCTTGTGCGTGTCGCCGGGCACTTTGCGTGTCGCGGGCCTCAGGACTCCGGGCGCCCCGGCCACTCCCTGCCCGCCCAGGGATCGTAGTCGGCGATGAGCTCCTCCTGCGGCGGACGCTCCGCATCCGGAACGTGCTGCAGGTTCACCCGCACCCTGTACCAGAGCGAGCTTGATCCGCGCATTCCATCGACCAGGACGTCGGCGGGGTGCAGGGCCGGGACGACGTCCGCGTGCAGGGACTTCCACTCGTCGAGCGCGGCAAGCGCCTCGGGCTTGGTCCTGGTCCGGGCCACCTCGATCAGCGGCATTGCCGACTGCCGGCGTCCTGATCCATCACCGCTGCGAGGCGGTTTCTCGGCGGGCCCGAGTTCGGCTGCCAGGGCGAGGAGCCCGTCGAGCGTGCCCGCCGCGTCGTCGATCCCGGCGTGAGGGTCGCCGAGGTTCGCGAAGCGCTCCAGCACCGTGGGCACCGTGAACTGTTCCGGCCGGGTGCTGCGGACCTCGTCCCAGGTGAGCGGCGTCGAAACCCGGGCGTCGGGCAGTGGCCGGACCGAGTAGGCGGATGCCACGGTGCGGTCCTTGGCGTTCTGGTTGAAGTCGACGAACACACTCTCGCCGCGTTCCTCCTTCCACCACCTCGCGGTGGCCAGGCCGGGAGCGCGGTTCTCCACCTCGCGGGCGAGCGTCTCCGCGGCGAGCCGCACGTCGCGGTACGACCACCGCGGCGCGATGCGCACCAGGATGTGTAGTCCGCGCGAGCCGCTCGTCTTCGGCCACCCGACCAGCCCCGCGTCGTCGAGCACCTCACGCGCCACATAGGCGACGTCCACCATTTGAGACCAGTCGACCCCCGGCATCGGATCGAGGTCCACCCGGAGTTCGTCGGGGTGCTCGAGGTCCTCGGCGCGTACGGGATGCGGATTGAGGTCCAGGCAGCCAAGATTCACCACCCACGCCAGGCCCGCGGCATTCCGGATAACGGCCTCTTCGGCCGATGTCCCGGAGGCGTAGTGCAGTGTTGCCGTGTCGATGAAGTCGGGGTGGTTTTCGGGCACGCGTTTCTGGAAGAACGGTTCGGCGTCGATGCCCTTCGGGAAGCGCTTGAGCACCATCGGCCGGCCCCCGGCGCCTCGCAGCGCACCATCCGCGACTGCGAGGTAGTAGCGCACCAGGTCGAGCTTGGTCAGCCCGGGCTCGGGGAACACCACCTTGTCCGGGCTCGAGATGCGAACCTCGGCGCCGTCAATGGTGAGGATCTCGGCCGGAGTCTTCGACGGGCTCATGCCGCAACGCTAGCAACGATCGGATGCCGGGGCATAGGCCCCGGCTACCCGTTCACCAGCTTCCGGGCCGCGGCCGAGTGCTCCGCGATTAGCCCGGCAATATCCAGCCCCGGAATCTGCCCGTCGACCACCCGCCATTGACCGCCTACCATCACCCGGTCGGCCCGGTCTGCTGCGCACAGCAGGAGCGCGGCCACCGGATCGTGGCTGCCGGAGAACCGCAGCTCGTCGAGTTTGAACAGGGCCAGGTCCGCCTGCATTCCCGGCGCCAGTTGCCCCAGGTCACCGCGGCCCAGCACGGCCGCCGACCCCCGCGTCGCCCAACCCAGCGCGCGCTCCACCGGGACCTGCGCACCGTAGCGCAGCCGCTGCAGGTACAGCGCCTGCCGCGCCTCCAGGATTATGTTGGAGGCATCGTTCGACGCCGAACCGTCCACTCCCAGCCCCACCGGGACGCCTGCGTCCTCAAGTTCCAGCACGCGTGCCGTGCCTGAAGCCAGCCGCATGTTGGACGTGGGGCAATGCGCGACGGCGGTGCCAGCGGCTCCCAGCGCGGCGATTTCCGCGTCGCTGAAATGGATGCCGTGGCCCAGCCAGGTCCGGTCCGTCAGCCAGCCCACGCTCTCCAGGTATTCCACCGTGCGCAGCCCGAACATCTCCCGGCAGAAGTCCTCCTCGTCCAGGGTTTCGGCCAGGTGCGTGTGCAGCCGGACGTCGTGCCGCTCTGCGAGTGAGGCGCTTTCGGCCATGATCTCCTTGGTCACGGAAAACGGCGAACACGGGGCCAGGGCAATCTGGATCACGGCACCGTCGCCGCGCTCGTGGTACTCGCGGATGAGCCGTTCGCTGTCCGCCAGGATCACATCCGGCGCCTGGACGGTGGACTGCGGCGGCAGCCCGCCGTCGTCCTCCCCGAGCGTCATGGAACCGCGCGTGAGCGTGGCCCGCATGCCCAGCTCCCGCACCGCGCGGACCTCGATGTCGATGGCGTCCTCCATGCCGTCCGGGAAGAGGTAGTGGTGGTCGGCAGCAGTGGTGCAGCCGGAGAGCAGCAGCTCCGCGAGGGCAACCGTAGCGGCCAGTTCCAGGTCCCGCGGCGTGAGCCGCGCCCAGACCGGGTACAGGTTCTGCAGCCACGGGAACAGCGGGGCGTTGGCCACCGGACCCCAGGCGCGCGTCAGCGTTTGGTAAAAGTGGTGGTGGGTGTTGATCAGGCCGGGAAGCAGGACGTGGCTGCCGGCGTCGAACGTTTCCCGGCAGGGACCTGACGGCAACTGGCCGGCGGCGAGCACTTCCGTGATGACACCGCCGCTCACCACGATGCCGCCGGAGGCGTCCAGGGTGTTGGCGGTGAAGGCCGCGAGCGGGTTCCGGATCCAGAGCCGGTGCGCGGAGGGTCGGGTAGCCATAAGGAGGAGTCCTGTCTGAGCGTGCGGATGAAATGCCAGCTCAGTGAGGGCCTGTCTGCTGATCCAGGCTCCCGGCGCAGTCGAAGGCGAGCGCCGGTTGGGCATCAGCGTAGGACGGCGGGAAGCGCCGCGTCAACGTACTGGATTGTGACAGCCTGCGGCCCCCCTTCCGGGGCCCCGCCCGGCCGACTCAATTTCACATCACGAAATTAACTTTCCAAAACCTATGGCGCAGCTCACGTTCCGGTGCTAATCTCGATTTTGCCAAAGGCGGGCCCCCGGACTCCGGGGAAGCTATCTACCAGGCGCAACTTAACCTTCAAAAGCACATGCTGAAGCCTGGTAACCGTCGCATCTGGCCATTTCGTCCCACCTCGGCGTACCGGCTTCCCAGCAAAGGGAGTCGCATCATGAGTACCACCGTCACGGCCCAGGATTACCTGGCCAAATCAATCAGGTTGGCCACGGCCAACGTCCTGAACAGCGGCGGCCCGTTCGGCGCCGTCATCGTCACGGCAGACGGAAAAACGTTCGGCGGCGTCAACCGCGTCACGGCCACGAATGACCCCACAGCCCACGCCGAAGTCACGGCCATCCGCCGCGCCTGCAGCGAGCTGGGCACGTTCGACCTCACCGGCGCAACCCTCTACACCAGCTGCGAGCCGTGCCCCATGTGCCTCGCGTCGGCGCTGTGGGCCAGGGTGGAGCGGGTGGTGTTTGCGGCGGACCGGCACGACGCCGCCTCCGTGGGCTTCGACGACGCCGTGTTCTACGAGTACTTCGAAAACGGCGGGCGCGACGCGCTCATGCCGGTGGCCAAGCTGGAACTCGACGACCCGCAGGCACCGCCGATCCTCGAACCGTTCAACACCTGGAACACGCTTGAATCCAGGATTGACTACTAGGGCCGGTGGCTGAGATGACAATCCTGGACACCACCTCCGGCGGCCACCCGCAACATGGCGGGCGGCAGCAGCCGCCCGCGGAGTCGCCAAAAACAGGCCCCAAGCGCCCGCAGCCGACGAACGCTTTCCTGGACCGTTTCTTCGATATCACCAAGCGCGGTTCCACTGTGGCCCGCGAGGTGCGCGGCGGCCTGGTCACGTTCTTTACCATGGCCTACATCGTCATCCTGAACCCGCTGATCCTTGGTGGCTTCAGCGCTGACAATGCCCCCACCGATGTTGCCGGCGGCTGGTTGTCCGCAGCGCAGGTGGGCGCGGTCACCGGCCTCACCGCCGGCGTCATGACCATCCTGTTCGGGCTGATCGCCAACCTGCCCTTCGGGCTCGCGGCCGGCCTGGGCATCAACTCCTTCCTTGCCGTGGCCGTTATCCAGGAGGTCACCTGGGCCGAGGCCATGGGCCTGGTGGTCATCAACGGCATCCTGATCGTCCTCTTCGGTGTCACCGGCGCCCGGACCGCCATCTTCCGTGCGGTTCCCAAGGAGCTCAAGGCCGCTATCACGGTGGGCATCGGCCTGTTCATCGCCTTCATCGGGTTCGTGGATTCCGGCTTTGTCCGGGCCACCACGGCCGGTCCTCCGGTCCAGCTGGGCGACAACGGATCCATCACCTCGGTTCCCACCCTGGTGTTCATTGTGGGCCTGCTGGTCATGGGAGTCCTCGTGGCCCGGAAGGTGCAGGGCGGCCTGCTGATCGGCATCGTGGCCACCACCGCACTGGCCGCCGTGGTTGAGGCCGTTATGAAGATCGGCCCCGGCAGCGCGAGCAACCCCGGCGGCTGGCACCTGAACACCCCTGTCCTCTCCGGCCATCTGGTGTCCGCCCCGGACCTGTCCCTGGTGGGCCAGTTCGACCTGTTCGGCGCCTTCGGCCGGATCGGCGGGCTCGCCGCAACCATGCTGGTGTTCACGCTGGTGTTCACCAACTTCTTCGACGCCATGGGCACCATGACCGGCCTGGCGAAGAGCGCCGGCGTGGCGCACAAGGACGGCACGTTCCCCCGGCTGAAGTCGGCCTTCATCGTTGAAGGCCTGGGAGCCGTGGCCGGAGGTGCGACCTCGGGGTCGTCCAACACCGTGTACATCGATTCCGCCGCGGGCATCGGGGAAGGGGCCCGTACCGGGCTGGCCTCCGTGGTCACGGGTGTGCTGTTCCTGGGCTCGATGTTCCTGACACCGCTCACTTCGGTGGTGCCGCTGGAAGTTGCCGCCGCCGCCCTGGTGGTGGTGGGCGCGATGATGATGGCCCAGATCCGCGAGATCAAGTTCAGCAAATTCTCCGTGGCGCTGCCGGCGTTCCTGACCATCGTCACCATGCCGCTGAGCTACTCCATCGCCAACGGCATCGGCGTCGGCTTCATCTCCTGGGCGGTCATCAGCGCCTGCTCGGGCAAGATCCGGAAAGTGCACCCACTCATGTGGGTGGTCACGGCCGGCTTCCTGGTGTACTTCGCCCGCGGTCCCATCAACGCCCTGCTGGGCGCGTAGGAACCCGGACGTAGGAACACCTTTAGACCGGACCGGGGCAGGCAGATGGGGCCGGCCCCGGTCCACCAAAATGCGGTCCGCCAACTGGCGGCCAACTCAACCGCATTAAAACCGCAATGAAACTGACGCAGGCGCCACAACTGCCGGTGCTTCCCCCGGCGCAGGATAGGAACGAGAATATGGACACCATCGCCGCACAGGAAAAGGGAGTGCAGCAATGTTGGATCTGATGCCCTCACTCAGGGAGTGGCAGCCGGCCGTCACCGGCCAGCGCTGCGCAGTGGCCACCGTGGTGGGCGCGGGCGGATCCGTGCCGAGGCCGCTGGGCACGTCCATGCTCGTGTCCGAAGCCGGCGAAGTGCTGGGGAGCCTGTCCGGCGGCTGCGTTGAAGGCGCCGTCGTGGAGGCGGCCTTGCAGGCGATGCACGACGGCGGCACCCGCCGTGAGCTTTTCGGCTACAGCGCCGAGGACGCGTTCGCCGTCGGGCTCACCTGCGGCGGTGAGCTGGAGATCCACATCGAGCCGCTGGGCTCGGCGCCCCAAGGGCTCCGGCTGGAGAAGCTGCGGACCCTTGCCGGTCCCGGACCCGCCAGCGCTCTCGCGCTGATCCGGAGGGTGGACGCGAACGGGGGCGGCGCCGTTGTGATCCCGGATCCGGCCAGCTTCCGGGTGGATTCCTCGGCTGAACTTGCGGCGCTGATGGGACTGGCATCCATCGGCGCACCGGCCGCACGGCAGTTGCTGCGGGCAGCCGCTGCCCAACTGGAACCGCTGCTCCGCGGCGGCCGGACCGGCCTGGTGCGGCTTGCCCCGCCGGAGGGCTGCGTTTCCGGCGCAACTGTGCCACAAAACCACGCTACGAACTCGGCCACCGGCCCGGAACCGAGCCCGGAGCCGATCAACCTGCTTGTCGAGAGCCGGCTGCCACCCGCCCGGCTGCTGATCTTCGGCGCCAACGACTTCGGCGCAGCCCTGCTGCCCGCCGCCCAGTTGCTGGGCTATCACGTGACGCTGTGCGATGCCCGGCCGGCCTTCGCAAGCCAGTCACGCTTCGCCGGTGCGGAGCAGGTGGTCACGGCCTGGCCGCACCGCTACCTGGCCGGGGAAGCAGCGGCAGGACGGATCGACGCCCGGACCGTGGCGTGCGTCCTGACCCACGATCCCAAATTCGACATCCCGCTGCTGCAAACCGCGCTGGGCCTGGACCTGGCCTATGTCGGCGCGATGGGATCGCGCCGCAGCCACCGGCAGCGCGTCGACTCACTGCTTGCCGCGGGCGTCACCGCCGAAGACCTGTCCCGGCTGCATTCGCCCATCGGACTGGACCTCGGTGCAGTCACCCCGGCCGAAGTGGCGGTGTCCATCACCGCCGAACTCGTGGCCAGCCGCAGCCGCACCGCCGGTGCATCCGTGCAGGCATCGTCGCTGAAGGACGGCGCCGGCCCCATTCACACCGGCCCCATCCACACCGTTACAACTCAGAACTTCAGCACCCCGCAACACCAGGAGACCCCATGGACATGAACACCATCGAGGCCGTGGTCCGCACCCAGGACCCGGCAGAATGGCGCGACGGCGATGCCTGGCTCGCCGGCGGAACAGTCCTCTTCTCCTACGGGAGCCTCGCCTTCGGCAAGGAGCCGCTTCGGCGCCTGTTGGACCTCGGTGACGCCGGCTGGCCCGCCGTCACGGTGACGGATAACGGCATCGAGCTTGCAGCGACCTGCACAGTGGCCGAACTCTATGCCCTGCCGGAGTCCGATGCCGTGGCGCCTGCCGCCGGGCCCGCTTCCGCCAGCCAGGACAGGGCAGCTGCCTGGACCGCCCTGGACCTCATCCGGCCCTGCTGCGACTCCTTCGTGGCCTCATTCAAGGTGTGGAACATGTCCACCGTGGGAGGCAACCTCTGCACCTCGCTGCCGGCCGGGCCCATGATCTCGCTGTGCGCCGCCCTCGACGGGCAAGCTACTGTGCTGGGCCCCGGCGGGACCAGCCGCACGGTGCCGGTGGCCAGCTTCGTCACGGGGGACGGCAAGAACTGCCTGGCACCCGGCGAACTCCTGCGCAGCATCCACCTCCCGGCGTCGGCGCTTGCGTCCCGCGTGGCGTTCCGGCGCCTGTCGCTGAGCAACCTGGGACGGTCCGGGGTGCTGCTGATCGGAAGGCTCGACGCCGACGGCACCCTGGTCCTCACCGTCACCGCCGCCACGAAGCGCCCCGTGCAGCTGCGCTTCGCCGCGCAGTCCGACGCTACGGTCTCCGCAGCTACCCTCGTCGAAGCGCTCGACGCCGCCATCCCGGCGGAGCTCTACCACGACGACATCCACGGGCTGCCCGCCTGGCGGAAGGACATGACCTACCGGCTCGCGGAGGAAATCAGGGCAGAACTGGCAGCCCCTGCCGGGGTTCCGCCGGCCCGTGTTTCCGGGGACTTCTGGCCGCCGCAGCGAAAATCTCCACAGCACTCAGCTTCACCACAGCAAACGTCTTCACCGCAGGCTTCGCCTCAGCAGGAAGGGGCCTGAGCATGGCCAACGAGACCACCCGCGCCATTGAAATCAACGGCGTCCCGGCTGCGGCCGAGCCGCGTCCCGGGCAGTGCCTGCGCACCTTCCTGCGGGAGCAGGGCAACTTCGGCGTCAAGAAAGGCTGCGACGGCGGCGACTGCGGCGCCTGCACGGTCCACGTGGACGGCACGCCCGTCCACAGCTGCATCTACCCGGCCGTTCGGGCCGAAGGGCACGCCGTCACCACTATTGAGGGGCTGGCAGGGACCTGTGGAACCGCGGACGGAACCGCGTCCGACGCCGACGCCCTCCACCCGATGCAGCAGCAGTTCCTGGACCGCCAGGGGTTCCAGTGCGGATTCTGCACTGCCGGCATGGTGATGACGGCCGCCACGTTCGACGAGGGGCAAAAGGAAAACCTGCCCCGGAACCTTAAGGGAAACCTCTGCCGCTGCACCGGCTACCGGGCCATCGAGGACGCCGTCTGCGGCCGTGAAGGACACCCGGACCCCAAGGGTCCCGGTTCGGGGATCGCCGGCGAAGGGCAGCCCGAGCCCAAGCCGGGCCAGCTTGGTGCCGACGTTCCCGCCCCGGCGAGCCTCGCCGTCGTGACAGGAAGGGCCCGCTACACACTGGACGTGCCCGCGGAGGAACTGCCCGGACTGCTGCACCTGAAACTCCTGCGGTCACCGCACGCCCACGCCCGGGTACTGTCCATCGACTCAACCGCCGCACTGGAGATTCCCGGCGTGGTGGCCGTCTTCACCCACGAGGACGCCCCCGCGCAGCTGTTCTCCACGGCCCAGCATGAGCTGTACACCGACGATCCGGACGACACCCGGGTCCTGGACGACGTCGTCCGGTTCATCGGGCAGAAAGTTGCCGCCGTCGTCGCCGATTCCGTGGCGGCGGCGGAAGCCGGCGTGCGCGCCCTCAACGTCGATTACGAGGTGCTGGAGGCGGTCTTCACTCCCGAGGAAGCGATGCGCCACGGGGCCCCGGCGGTCCACGGCGGGAAGGACGCGGCCACGGCGCGCATCAGCCGGCCCGAACAGAACGTTGTGGCGGAGCTGCATTCGGAACTGGGCAGCGTAGCCGCCGGGTTTGCCGAGGCCGACTTCATCCATGAACAGACCTACCGGACCCACCGCGTGCAGCACACTGCGCTGGAAACGCACGCCGCGATCGCCTCGGTCGACGACGACGGCCGGCTCCAGGTCCGCACCTCCAGCCAGGTCCCGTTCCTGGTCCGGCGCACCCTCGGGCGGGTCTTTGACCTGCCCGAGGAACAGATCCGCGTGGTGGCCGGCCGCGTGGGAGGCGGCTTTGGCGGCAAGCAGGAGGTGCTCACCGAGGACGTCGTGGCCCTTGCCGCGCTGAAACTGAAGCGCCCGGTGCAGCTCGAATTCACCCGGACCGAACAGTTCACGGCCGCCACCACCCGGCACCCGTTCACCATCCACCTCAAAGCCGGTGCCAGCAGGGACGGCAGGCTCACCGCGCTGCAGCTGGACGTGCTCACCAACACCGGCGCCTACGGCAACCATGCCCCGGGCGTGATGTTCCACGGCTGCGGCGAATCCCTGGGCGTGTACAAGTGCGCCAACAAGAAGGTGGACGCCCACGCGGTCTACACCAACACGGTGCCGTCCGGGGCGTTCCGCGGCTACGGCCTGAGCCAGATGATCTTCGCCATCGAGTCGGGCATCGACGAACTCGCCACCGGAATCGGGATGGATCCGCTGGAGTTCCGCCGCCGCAACATGGTCCTCGAAGGCGACGACATGCTCTCCACGCACTCCGAACCGGAAGAGGACGTGCACTACGGCAGCTACGGCCTGGACCAGTGCACCAGCCTGGTGCAGGACGCCCTTGCCCGCGGGCTCGAACGCTACCGGGCCGCCGGCCTCGATGACCTGGGCCCGGACTGGGTCACGGGGGAGGGGACCGCGCTGTCCATGATCGACACGGTCCCGCCGCGCGGCCATTTTGCCCACTCCAGGCTCCGGCTCCTTAAGGACGGAACGTACGCCGCCGACGTCGGGACCGCCGAATTCGGCAACGGCACCACCACCGTCCACGCCCAGCTCGCGGCCACCGCCCTGTCCACGACGGCGGCGCGGATCACCGTACGGCAGTCGGACACGGACCTGGTCCAGCACGATACCGGCGCGTTCGGCTCCGCCGGAACCGTGGTGGCCGGCAAGGCCACGCTGGCCGCGGCGGAAGAACTCGCCATCCGGATCCGGGCGTTCGCCGCGGGCATCCGCCAGGTGCAGTCCTCCGGCGTCGTGCTGGAGGAGGACGCCGTGGTGTGCGAAGGAACCCGGGTGCCGCTGACGGATATTTTCGACGCCGCCGAAGCCGCCGGCGTCGAACTCGCCACCGAGGGGCACTGGGGCGGGACACCGCGATCGGTGGCGTTCAACGTCCAGGGTTTCCGGGTGGCAGTCAACACCGGAACCGGCGAACTGAAGATTTTGCAGAGCGTGCAGGCCGCCGACGCCGGCGTGGTGGTCAATCCGCGGCAATGCCGCGGGCAGGTCGAAGGCGGGATCGCGCAGGCCCTCGGCGCCGCGCTGTACGAGGAAGTGAAGGTGGACGACGGCGGGAAGGTCACCACGGACATCCTGCGGCAATACCACATCCCCACCTTCGCGGACGTGCCCCGCAGCGAGGTCTATTTCGCCGAGACCAGCGACAAACTGGGCCCGCTCGGGGCGAAATCGATGAGCGAGAGCCCGTTCAACCCGGTGGCACCGGCGCTTGCCAACGCTATCCGGAACGCCACGGGGGTGAGGTTCGCCGAGCTCCCCATCGCACGGGACAAGATCTACCTGGGGCTGAAGGAAGCGGGACTGGCCACGCGCCTTGAGAGCGCTAACGGCCTATAGTCGGATGATGGAAAAGCGATTGTTGGGCAAGACCGGACGGAACGTCTCCATCGTTGGGCTGGGCACGTGGCAGCTTGGCGCGGACTGGGGCAACGTGGACCCCGCGCAGGCGCAGGCCATCCTGGCCGCCTCCGTGGAAGAGGGCGTCACGTTCTTCGACACCGCGGACGTTTATGGCGACGGCCGGAGCGAGCAGGCCATCGGCGCGTTCCTGGCGGACAACCCGGGCCTGGACATCACCGTGGCCACCAAGATGGGCCGCCGGATGGACCAGCAGCCGGAGAACTACAACCTCGCCAACTTCCGCGAGTGGACGGACCGGTCCCGGCGCAACCTGGGCCTCGAGCAGCTGGACCTGGTCCAGTTGCACTGCCCGCCCACTGCCGTGTACAGCAACGCCGAGGTCTACGACGCACTGGACATCCTCGTGGCCGAAGGTGCCATCCGGAACTACGGCGTCAGCGTGGAGCGGACCGACGAAGCCCTCGAAGCCATGCGCCACGAAGGCACGGCCACCGTGCAGATCATCCTCAACGCCTTCCGGCTCAAGCCGCTGGACGAAGTGCTGCCCGCTGCCGAGGCAGCCGGGGTGGGCATCATCGCCAGGGTCCCGCTCGCCTCGGGCCTGCTCTCCGGCAAGTACACCGAGGACACGTCCTTCGCGGCGGACGACCACCGGAACTACAACCGCACCGGCTCCGCGTTCGACGTCGGGGAGACCTTCTCCGGCGTGGACTTCGGGCAGGGCCTCAAAGCGGTGGCCGAGTTCGAGGAACTGGTGCCCGACGGCGTCAGCACCGCACAGGCGGCCATCGCGTGGATCGCGGCGCAGGACGGTGTCAGCACCGTCATCCCGGGGGCGCGGAACGTGGAGCAGGCCCGCTCCAACGCTGCCGCCGCGGGCGTCAGCGGCATCGACGCGACGTTCGACGTAGGTGTCCATGAAATCTACGACCGCTACTTCCGCGAAGCGATCCACCCGCGCTGGTAGCCGGGTCACCTCGGCGCGAACGGGCAGATAATGACCGCAACCCGGCCGCTTTCGAGGGCCATATCTGCCCGTTCGCGCTTGGAAGGGGGCCAACGTGAGCACGCCGTCCATAGCGGCCTTCGTTGACAGGCTCGCGGCCGTGGCAACCGGGACGGCGTGCAACAACTTCTTCGATCACGCCGTCCCGGAAAATGCGCAGCGGCGGCGGAACCTGCAGATCTACCTCCAGGAAATGCTGGACCGCGCCCCGAAGGTGCTGCTGGTGGGGGAGGCCCCCGGGTTCAGGGGCATGCGGATCACCGGAGTTCCCTTCACGAACCGCACCATGTTTGAGGGGCCGGCCAACAGCTTCGGGCTGTTCGGACCGAGGAAGGGCTACGTGCTGCCGCCTGATGCTGCGGGGATTGCCGCGGAGCCCACCGCGACGGTGATGTGGGACGTGCTGGCCGAGCTGGAATTCCTGCCCCTGCTGTGGAGCGCCTGTCCGTGGCATACGCACGTGGCGGGACGTCCGCTGACCAACCGCACTCCCACGGCAGCGGAAGCAGCACTCGGAACACCGTTCTGGCAGTCGCTGACGGAGCTGTTTCCCATTGAAACCGTGGTGGCGGTGGGCAACGTGGCGCACCGCAGCCTGCAGCGGAGCGGACTGGACGCGACGAAGATCAGGCATCCCGCCCATGGCGGCCGGTCCGGCTTCAAACGCGGACTGGAGGAGTTGCTCGCAGCGGGAATGCGGCCCTGAACTGCTAGTCGAGCAGCCCCAGCTGGTCCGGTGAATCCAGGTCCCCGCCGCCGGACTGGTCGCTGCAGTCCACCAGGTCGATGAGTTCCGGGTGGGCCCCGAGGAAGAAGCGTGCACCCGCGTCGCCCCTTGCTGATTCCGCCGCTTCGGCACGCAAGGTGGCGTCCAGCAGCAGCGGATGACCCCGTTCGAGGGACCCGTCCGGCGCGTGGTAGGCGGCGGCAGTCACCCGGCCCGGCCGGTGCAACGACAGGAGCCGGGCCACTGTTTCCCGGGTCAGCCCGGGCTGGTCGACGAGCGCGATCAGCACATGGTCCCCGGCGGGCGCGGCCGCAACGCCAGACCGGAACGAACCGCCCATCCCGGTCTGCCAGTCAGGGTTCCGGACGACGGTGTACGGGGTCAGGTCCGCGGTGTTGCCGACGTTCGCCGAGTCGGCCCCAAGGACGATCACGACGTCGCGGCAGCCGCCGTCGAGCAGCACCCCGGCGAGCACTTCCACTAGGGTGCGGCCGCGGAACGGCAGCAGGGCCTTGGGGCCCCGTCCCAAACGGGTGCCCGCCCCGGCGGCGAGCAGCACCGCCGTCGTACGCGGTTCCAGTGAGTCAGCCATCGCCCCAGCCTATCCAGCCACACGACAGTTGACGGCGGTTGTTCCAGAGGACGACTGCCGTCAACTGTCGTAGGGATGAGCCGCTCAGGCGTCGCCGCCCGCTCCGCCGGTGGTGCCGGCGTTGACATCCAGGAGCTTGTAGCGGTCCATGGCGTACGACGGCGCGCCCTCCTCCACGTCGCCCCTTGCCGCGAGCAGCTGCAACGTCTTCACCACGATCGAGTGGGTGTCGTTCTTGAAGAAGCGGCGGGCCGCGGCGCGGGTGTCGGAGAAGCCGAAGCCGTCCGCGCCGAGCGAGGCGAACTGATGCGGCAGAAATTGCCGGATCTGGTCCGGGACGGCCTTCATGTAGTCCGAGACCGCCACGACGGGGCCCTGCGCATCGGCCAGTTGCTGGGCCACAAACGGGATCCGGGCCGGTTCACCGGGGTTCAGGAAGGCTTCCTCCTCGGCCGCCAGGCCGTCGCGGCGGAGCTCGTTCCAGGACGTGACGGACCAGACGTCCGCCGAGACGCCCCAGTCCTCAGCCAGGATCCGCTGGGCCTCCAGCGCCCACGGCACCGAAACGCCCGAAGCCAGGATCTGGCTCTTCGGACCCCCAGTGCCCGACGCCGACACCCGGTAGATGCCTTTCAGCACACCGTTGACGTCGAGGTTCTCCGGTTCGTTGGGCTGGGTGATGGGTTCGTTGTAGACGGTGATGTAGTACATCAGGTTTTTATCGGATGCGGCTCCGGTTCCTTCGCCGCTTGCAGCCTCAGGTCCATACATGCGCTCGATGCCGTCGCGGACGATGTGGCCCATTTCGTAGCCGTAGGCGGGGTCGTAGGTGACCACTGCCGGGTTGGTGGCGGCGAGGATGGGGGAGTGCCCGTCGGCGTGCTGCAGTCCTTCACCGGTGAGGGTGGTCCGGCCTGCGGTGGCGCCGATGATGAAGCCGCGGGTCATTTGGTCCGCGGCTGCCCAGAAGGCGTCGCCGGTGCGCTGGAAGCCGAACATGGAGTAGAACACGTAGACCGGGATCAGCGGCACCCCGTGGGTGGCGTAGGCGGTGCCGGCGGCGGTGAAGGCTGCGACGGCGCCGGCTTCGTTGATGCCGGGGTGGATCAGCTGGCCCTGGGCGGATTCCTTGTAGGCCAGGACCAGGTCCCGGTCCACGGACAGGTAGTTCTGGCCGCCCGGGTTGTAGATCTTTGCGGTCGGGAAGAACGCATCCATGCCGAAGGTCCGGGATTCGTCCGGAACAATGGGAACGATCCGGTGCCCGAACTTCTTGTCGCGGAGCAGGTCCTTGAGGAGCCTGACGAAGGCCATGGTGGTGGCTGCCTGCTGCTTGCCCGTGCCGCGCTTGGCTACGTCGAAGGTCTTGGCGTCGGGCAGTTCAATGGCCTTGTGGTTGGGCCGGCGCTCGGGCGTGTAACCTCCTAGTTCCCTTCTTCGTTCAAGGAGGTAGGCGATCTCGGGAGCGTCCGCACCGGGGTGGAAATAGGGCGGGCTGTATGGGTCCTCTTCCAGCCGTGCGTCGGAAATCGGAATCCTCAAGTAGTCCCTGAATTCCTTGAGGTCATCCAGGGTGAGTTTCTTCATCTGGTGGGTGGCATTGCGGCCTTCGAAGTGCGGTCCGAGTCCGTAGCCCTTGACGGTTTTGGCCAGGATGACGGTGGGTTTGCCCTTGAACTCGGTCGCTGCCTTGTACGCGGCGTAGACCTTGCGGTAGTCGTGGCCGCCGCGCTTGAGGTTCCAGATCTGGTCATC
>NZ_JBWKYC010000010.1:0-168041 GCF_059423525.1 Arthrobacter sp. GW460-12-1-14-TSB2 | reverse complement strand
TAGAAGACAAACCCTTCACCGGGCGTCAGTCAGAGCCGGAGTCACACCGCAACACAGCCAATTCCATCATTACTGTCCAGAGTTCTCTGGACAATTAGGCGACGTGTGGCCATTTCCGGCAACTGATCCTGACCGAAACACAGCAGATGGGAACAAGCTCAAAAAGGAACTCCCTTCCTCCTCCGGCGCCTCACATAGGCTGATAAGCACCACAGCTGAAGATGCGGAGTCGGGCCGGATGAGTACGAGAATGATCCTTGCCGGCGGCAGCCCCCCGGGCGACCGTCCGGCAGCCATGTCATTCCTGCTCGAAGCATATGTACGTAGAGCAGCCGGGGCGCAATAATTAGCATTTCCATCCGCCAAACGAAGGAGACTCTCGTGTTGCTTTGGATAGCCGTCGTTATCGCAGTTCTGTGGCTTCTCGGGCTGCTAGGCAACATCGGCGGCGGGTTAATTCACCTGCTTTTGGTTGTAGCTGTGGTCGTCCTGATCTTCCACTTCGTTCGCGGCAGGTCCCGCACATGACTTCGAAACCTCGTACTGCCGCGGCGAACGCCCCGGCCGAATAGGACGCAATATATTGGCGTCCTGGTGGGCGATTCTCTCAACCAGCGACAGCCATGATGGAACGACGCTAATTCATCTTCCGTCAAGGGTGTTCTTGTCCCGTTCGGCGTTGCTGCAGAATGCAAAAACAGGCGTGCACAATGTGCACAAGTGGCGCGTTGGATCGGATCGCACATCGACCGGACTGGCTCGGACTGGCTATTTTGGCGCGAGATCCCAGTGTTAGCAAGGGCCGGAGTCCGGTTCGAGTCCCACCTCGGGCACGTAAACCCCCTCGTCAGAGGGGTTTTTGCTTTAATGTGTGGACATTGACCCTCTGCGGGCCCCTCTGACATTGGCCGCGGTCTGTGGCTGGCGCCGCGTTGTGTGGGTGGCGGGTTCAGGGTCCTTGCCGGTGGGCCTTCCGCTTGCTGGGATGTGGGGTCATTCGGGCTCCGTTCTTGTTGCTGTGGTGGCTGGGGTTGGTCCTTCACTTATTCATGGGGCGGGTTTGTGCTGACGACATGACCTTGGTGAGATTTCTTGAAGTTTTTTCGTCGCCCGTCGCTGGTTAACATGGCGTAGGGGGAGTGGGAATGTGGTCGGTTGTCCGGTCAAGGGGTGTGGACATTGTCCACACCCTGTCCACGGGCGGCTCTTCGGCCTGCATTTTGATCCCTCATCCTGGCTCTTCCTTCACTAGTTCATGAAGTTCTCTGTTTCAGACGACATGACTTCGCGGCCTAGTTCGTCGGTTTTCGTAGGACGTTCCTGTCAGCGGGCGCCGCTCGTGGCCTATCTGCGCTCGGCCCACGATCCGTGGACAGTACTTCTACATCCGCGACGGTGGCCAGCGGGATCGCCGTCCGGAACTGCCAGAACCCACGTAGCAACGATAGGATGGTTGCCAGCCGTGGCGATCGCTGACGCTGAATTCCCTCGGGGTCGGAGCCGAACCAAGCTGTCCCCCTAGTGCCACAGGTCACCGAGAGGGATCACGTCTGGCCCGTTTGGTCTAGGACGGTTCGGGGAGCTCTTCGATTGCTTGCTCAGTGATTTGCAGCCCAGCATCGTGCAGTAACTTGGCCGCGGGGGTCTCACCAATGGCACGCGACAGACTCTCGATGGCGGCCCCCAAATACAAGTCCTTTTCGGCTTGATTAAGCCGATCCCATAGGGGCTCCGGGACGGGTTTCAGTTTACCGCCCGGAAGCAGGCCGATACCGGAACCGCCGGCAGTTACAGCGCCGAACAGCACGAGGAACTGGAGCGCTTTCGTTTCCAGCGGGGAGCGCTCACGGGCGGGGATGAGCTTGAAGGATCTGGGGGCACCCTTGAAGGTGCCGTTGCCCACGATTATGCCGTGGTCATTGATCCCGGTAGCTTCCAGGAGGAACCAGTCCTCTGTGCCGTAGACCTGTGGCCCCAGAACGTGGAATCCGTGATTGGGGTGTCCCGTCGGGTAATGGACGAATGCTCCTTTAGTGCACGAGCCGACAACGACGCCGGCATCATTGATGTCATAGGCATTGCTAATCTTGATCCCCGCATCCGATGCAGGCACGATATCCTCGAAGACGGCAGTTCCCGAGCTAAGCTCGGCCCGATAAGCGCGATCCGGCCATGATCCGTTAACCATTTGCGCGCCACGCCTCGTACCGCAAACCACGTCAGCATTGTTCATCCGTGCCACGGTGATCACATCCCCGCGTGCATCACTCGGGTCTTTGCCTTCGGAATAGAAAAACAGCTGGTAAGGGTTTGGCTGTCGCGTTGTTTGGTCCTCCACGTCAATATTGCGCCGCGATATGCCAACGACGTGCCCTTGGTCATTGACCGCAGAGGCTTCAGCCCGTATGTGACCTGGCAGCAGGCGAATCTTGGTCAGCGTGCGGGTTCTCCAGTCCCAGGTGAACGGTTGGTTGTCCTCAGTGCCGACCACAAGACCCGAGTTGTTAACCGCTGCGGCGGAGCTGTCCGCGGAAGGCAGAATGTCTGTAAGTTTCCCTTGCTCGTACACAAATGCTTTCGTTGGCGGAAAGTCATGGTGCAACCCGACTATCAGGCCGTCATCATTGATGCCGGTGGCTCGGCCACCGCTTCGGTCAGTGGTGATCTGAGTCCACTGACCGCCATTCCACCAGTAGGGTTCGCCGACGAATTGTCCCGTCATCTGACCGTTGTTGTTTATTCTCTGAAACAGCGTTGTATCAGGCTCGTGGGGGTCTCTGGGCAGGTCCACGAGTTCAAGCGAGTAGGTCTGCATGGGGTTCATTGTGGCCTCGAGGGCGGGTTTAGTCCAGACGCTCGCGATAACCCTAATCATCGGTCGTTGAGCACCGCTCGTTCAGCGCCACTGCGGCTACATCCCCGCGACCGAATAAGAGCGAATGGTACCTACGGCGGGACGGTTGGTATGCGGCAGTGAAATGCAAGCAAAGGTTGCGGCAGGGGCGGGTAACGAGCGAAGTTCCTCTGGTGTCTGTTAATCCAGGGCGTAATGCAGGCGCTGATTGTTGTACCAGTGGTTCCACTCGGGGACGATCTTCATGACATCTTTCGGTCTTCAAGCCTGGTGCGGAACCGTGTCGGCGAATCCTTCATAATGGCCACTTTCTTGAACAGTGAAAGAAGTTGCCCCCGGGTGCACGCGGCGATGTCTACGTGGGTGGCACCGGTACCATCGCCCGCCACCAGCCGTCCTGTACACCGGCCAGTACAACTCAGGAGGCATCTACGCCTACGACCCCAACACCGGACAGCTCCCGTACCAGGCCGCCGCGCTGCCCGCAGGGCAGAACCGGCCACTCGACGTCTGCTGGGATGCCCTCAACGGTCTCGTCATCGCAGGCGCCCAGAACGACACTGGCGGCGGCGGATGCTTCGCCGCCTACAACCCGGTCACCAGCCAGATCACCACCAAGGTCAACCCTATCGACAGTCTCCAGATGGTGCGTGCAGTGGCAACCAAGGACGGCGTTGCCTACCTCGGCGGCGACAACATCTACGCCGACGGCCCCCGCAGCACGGTCGTCGCCTGGGATCCGATAGCCAACCAGGAACTGTGGTGCCTGGATCCGTGCCAGCGTGCGGGCGTGGCGGCCCTCGCCATCCACGGCCGATACCTCTACGGCATGTCCCGCAGGGCCGCCGGCCTGTTCGTCATTGACCTGGATACCCGCCAGCTCGTCCACACAGCGGATCTGAGTAGCGTATGCACTGACTTCGGAGCCTTGACCGTCAGTCGGGGGATCGTCTATGGCGTCTCTGACACAACGGTCTTCCGCATCGATCCGACGACATTTGCCGTCTCGGTGGTGGTCGCCGGGATCAACGGCGGCTGGTACAACGGCCCGCACATAGCCGCCGACGAAGACGGCCTGCTGTACTCGATCCAGGGCACCAACCTCGTGCGCATTGATGACAAAGGAACCATGCAACCATGAGGCGATAGCAGCCTTGAACCGTCCTCCCGGCACGCAGACGCCTTGCCCCGCAGGGGCGTTCGGGGAGGGTGGACCGGGCACCGGAGTTGATCGCTCACCCGCTGCACGAGCGGGTGAGCGACCGAACGCTTTCTACTGTTTGCTCGAGGACCACGGCGCCGATCGCCGGGCATGGCGATAGTAGGCGGCGTTGGCCAGCTCCGTTGCAGCTGCCTCGTCGACGATGACCGTCGCTTTGGGGTGGAGCTGAACGATCGATCCGGGGATTGTCGCGGAGATGGGTCCCTCCAGGGCAGCGGCCATGGCCCGTGCCTTGTGTCGTCCGAAACCGAGGAGAATGATGTGCCGGGCCCGGAGAATGGTACCTAGCCCCTGCGTGATGCAGTGTGTGGGGACGTCATCCGGTGAGTCAAAGTACCTGGAGTTGTCCTGGCGCGTTTGTTCGGTAAGTGCTTTGATTCGTGTGGGCGATGCCAGGGACGATCCGGGTTCGTTGAACGCGATGTGGCCGTTGGAGCCGATGCCGAGGATTTGAATGTCGATGCCACCGGCTTCTGCCATCAATGCCTCGTACTCCGCGCCGGCGGACTCGATATTCGCTCCGGTGCCTCGCGGGGTCATGACGTATTCGGGGGTGAGTTCCAACGGTTCGACGACCTCGCGGGTGATGACGGATCTGTAGCTTTGCGGCTGCTGCGCCGGGATGCCGAGGTATTCATCCAAGGCGAAACCACGCACGCCGGAAACGTCAACAATGCCGTCGCGTACTGACCGTGCCAAGGCAGCGTAGGTGGACAGGGGAGTGGAGCCTGTGGCCAGACCGAGCACGGTGCCGGGCGTCGTGATGATCTGGTTGACGATGATGGAGGCAGCGATGTCGCCCGCTTCCGACTGGTCGCGGGCGATGATGACTTCTGCCACGTGATTTCCTTTGTTTGTTGCAAGGGGAGAGCGTTGTTAGACGGTGGCCGTGATCGCGGCGCCGACTGAGCCAACGGGCAGCCCGGGCGGGACCAGGCGGACACGATGGCCCAGGGCCAGACCTGCGAGGAACGGTGATTGCGCGTTGCTGAGGGCCAGCTCCTGGCGGATTCCGCTGAGCAGCGGGTGCCCTAGCGCGTTCAGGCCTCCGCCTATGTAGATGGTGGAGGGGTCGAAGGTCAGCCCGAGGATGCGGACGGCCGCTGCCGCGCCCTGGAAGAACCGGTTCTGGACGGTCCGGGCCTGTGCATCCCCGGCGAGTGCTTTGTCGAAGAGTGATACCGCGGGCCATGTCCCCCCGCTGTACCACTGCCGGGCGATGCCGGATCCGGAGGCAAGCATCTCAAGGCAGCCAATTTGGCCGCAGGGACACAGGTCAGAATGCAAGCCCACAGGCAGGTGACCGATCTCGCCGGCTGCACCAGAGGCTCCCCGGACAAGCGCACCATTAATGACAAACCCGGCGGCCAAGCCCGTCCCCAGGTTGAGGTAGGCGCTGGATTGTTGTTTGGACTCGTGACCTTCGGAGAGGAGATGGTGGGCGCCCACGGCAGCGGCATTGACATCGTTTTCGACGTGGACTTTGAGCCCGAGCTCGCGGTGCGCCAGCGCGCCCAGCTTCAGGCTGGCGACGCCGACGTTCACCGCATTCGATACGTGCCCGGAGAAGGTATCCACCGTCCCCGGGATCCCGATGCCCACGGTTTCCACGGAACAGCCGGCAAGGATTTCCGCGCCGCGCAGCTCATCGATGACCTCGAAGAGGGTGCGAAGCAGCGCTTGGTTTCCGTGACCGGTGGCGCGGCGCAGCGTGTGCAGAACATGGTTGTCCCCGTCGATGGCGACAGCTTCCGTTTTGGTTCCGCCGATATCCACGCCGATCCTCACGGTACGCGTGGACGCTTGAACTGGAGTACTTGAGCCTGGCATCAAAGATCCCTACTTCCTCGGGTGGTCGTCGATCCGAACGAGGTTGCGGCCGCGCATGGTGTACAGGTAGCCGTCCTCATCGTTGGTGATGTGGGATCCGCTGTACCAGCCGCCTTGGGTGTCCGCGAGCACGGTTGCCGCGTCGAACGTCTTGGGGTCAAAACGGAACACGGTGGTGTCCGAGACGCCGTAGATCAGGCCGCGGTTGGCCACCAAGGCACCGAACCCATAGGACAAGGTGCTGATGTCGGCCTGGTGCACCAGATTGCGTGTGGGGAGGTCGACGACGAAGATGCCACCCTTGCGGGTCAGCACATACAGGTTCCGCCCCTGGACGGCGAGTGCGGAGATGCCCGCCCCCATCTGCGGTTCGAGCCTCCAGAGCTCCTTGCCGGCCACAGGATCGAAAGCGACGATGGTGCCCGGACCGTCAAGAGTGGGGAGGCCGCCGCCGAGATAGGCCACGCCGTCGCGGGTGGCCACAGCACGCAGGAGCTGACGGTTGTCGATCGGGTTGATGAAGCACTGTTTCGCCGCCGTGGCGGGATCATAGGTCCAGAAGGACCCGCCGCCCTCGGTGTCGGACTGCGCGGCGACCAGCATGAGCTTGTTGACGTCGTCCCAGCAGACGTCGAGCGGCCGGTTCTGCGCGCCGGGGAAGTCGGCGGCCTGGTGGATCGGCTGGCCGCTGCGCGGATCGTATTTCCAGATGCCCTGGGAGCTGTACTGGCCGGTGTAGAGGATACCGTCCACAATGACGGCGTCCTTGGCCTCGCCCGGGGCGTTCAGGTTGACGACCTCGCCGGTTTGGAGGGAGCGGCGGGAGATCACGCCGTTGCCTCCGGCGTAGACGAATCCTGCACCGGCCGCCAGGCCCATGGCTGCCTGGGGCGTGGCGGACGCGCCGGCTTCTCCAAGGTCGGTGACGGTCATGCTTCCTGTTCCGAGGTCGATCTCGGCCACGAAGCCGTAGCCGGAGGTGGCCAGAATCTTGTTGTTGCGGGCGTCCACGCCCCAGATTTCGCCGAGGGACGGGCCGCCGAGCGTCAGCTGTGAGATCGAGTTCGACGCCACGGTATACACGCACAGGCCGGACTCATTGGCGAAGTACACGTCGTTGCCCATGCTTGTGAAGTTCTTGGCGGTCTTGCCGATGGACGTCGCCACGGAATAGGAGGTGAGGTCGTCCAGGTTCAGGAGTGCCACCTTGGACTGTTGGGTCGACGCGGCCGAGCTGGCAACGAGCTTGTCTCCGAGGATGGCCAGTTCCCGGATGCTGGGATCCGCCAACATCTCCGAGGGTGTGACCTGCGTGAAGGTCTGGGTGGCACGGCTGTACGCCCAGAGGCATGCGCGCCCCGCGCTGCCGCCGCCACCGAGGGTGCTGCCGGCGCCGAAGAACACAGTGGTGTCCGTGGCCGCAACCGCGCGCGCCAACGTGGCGCCCGTGTCTGGGATCCCCAGGCCGATGACCTGGCCGGTCGCGGGGTTGTACTCCCACAAAGCCGGCTTGGTGGGGCTCCCGCCGCCCACCGCATACAGGCGGCCGTTCGGTGCCACGCTGAGGTCGCGCACGTCGCGGTCACCGATCCGGCCGATCGGTGTTGCCTTCGTCGACAAGGTGGTCAGGTCCCAGCGGTAGAGGTTCGGCAGCGTACCAACGGCATTTTGGAGGACGCCGGCGTACAGGTAGCGGCCCGTGGAATCGGCGGCCAGGGCCTGGATACTGTAGCCCGTGTCCAGCACGGTCTCGCCAACTACCTTGCCCGTGGGCACGTGGAAGGCAACGATGCGGACGGGATCGAGGTTGCGGGAACCGATGTAGACAATGTCGCCGACGAGGATTGAACTCATCAGCGAGAACTGGACTACCGCCGGTCCCAGGTCGAGGATTTCGGTGGTGCCGGGCGCGGCGGTCGAACCCGTAGCCGCTGCCGGTCCGGACGTGGTCAGGCCCAGTGCGGCCACGAGGCCGGCTGCGCCGCCTGCCTGGAGGATGGCCCGCCTGCTGATGTTGGAAATCTGCATTGAACTTCCTTTGTTCTGAAGGGGAGGTGAAAGCTGGTGCAAAGGTGCCGCCGTCGAACTCTTGCGTGCGGAATTTCCCGCGGGCATGCCCGCGGAAATGCAGAGCACGACGGCGGCGCTCGGGTTATGCGGTGAAGGCCAGGTCCTCGACCTGGACGGGGAAGCGCAGCGGCTCGCCCCGGGAAACACGGTGGGCTTCGGCCACGGCAGTGGCCGCCAGCCGCTCCAGCTCACTGCCCAGTGACCCGGCGAGATGCGGGGTCAGCAGGACATTCGGGTTGGTGTAGAAGCCCGAATCCGCGGGCAGGACCCAAGGCGTGGTGACATCCAGGACGGCAAACAGTTCGTGCCGTTCCAGCCGGGCAAGGAGGGCATCCTGGTCCACCAGCTCGCCGCGGGCGGTGTTGATGAATGTGGACCCGGTGCGGAGGCGCGAAATCAGCCCGGCATTGATCAGGTTCAGCGTGGAGGGAAGAGAGGGTGCATGCAGTGACACGACGTCGCTGCTTTCCACAAGTTCCTCCAGGCCCACCAACTGCACGCCGAGAGCCGCGGCAGCCTCCGGGCTAAGGTAAGGGTCCGCCACCACGACGTCTAGTTCGAACGGCTCGAGCAGCCGGATGACGTGCCTGCCGATTTTGGACGCGCCGATGATGCCCACCCGTTTGCCGTAGTTGCCCATGTCCGGGAACAGCTCGTCCGCCTCGATGGACGATTTTTCGGTGTGCAGCGTCCGCGCGATTTGCAGGACCCTTTTGTTGGCCAGCAGAATCATGGCCAGCGCGTACTCAGCCACCGGGATGGCGTTGGCGTCTGCTGCCGTGCTGACCTGGACGCCCCGGGTCCAGCACTCATCGTCCACATGGTGTTTCACGGTCCCGCCGGCGTGCAGGATGTGGCGCAGCCGCGGGGCGGTGTCCAGAACGGCGGCATCCACGGTGGGGCAGTTCCATCCGGTGATGAGGATGTCGGTTTCGGCGAGCAGCCCCAGCGAACGGGAAGACGCGAACTCCTCCATGGGCTCCGGGCTCAGGAGCCGCAGGCCAACGTTCAGGGATTCCAGGCGTCGGGTGGAGAAGATCCTGGCGGCGACGCCGGGGCCCATGGCAAGAGCAACGTTCAGGTTTTTCGGGCTCATTTGACGGCTCCCGCGGTCAGTCCGGACTTCCAGAAGCGCTGCAGCATGATGAACGCCAGCAGCAGCGGAATGATGGAGAGCAGCGAACCCGTGATCACCATGGGGACGAACTCGGGCTGGGGAACCGCGTAGCCCTGCCAGATGGAGATGCCCACGCTCACCGGCAGTAGTTGCTGGTCCTGGAGCATCACCAGGGGAAGCATGAAGTTGTTCCACACCCCGACGAACTGGAACAGGGCAATGGTGATGTATCCCGGCATCATCATGGGCAGGCCTAGGGAGAAGAAGGAGCGGATGGGTCCGGCGCCGTCCACGCGCGCTGCCTCCAGCGTCTCCATGGGGACATAGGAGGAGGCATAGACGCGGGCCAGGTACACGCCGAAGGGGTTGCACAGGACGGGGATCAGGATGGCCCAGATGGTGTTGGTCATTCCCACCACCGATGCCAGCAGGTACATGGGCAGCACCGTTGCCGTGTTGGGAATCAGGACTCCAACCAGCACGAATCCGAACAGTGAGTCCTTGCCGCGGAACTGGAACTTGTCAAAGGCGTAGCCGGCCATGACGGAGACCAGGCTGCCCACGACGGCGCCGAAACCTGCGTAGAGGACGGAGTTGCCCATCCAGCGGAAGAACACGCCCCCGTCCTGGGCGGCTACTGCTGCGATGTTCTCGAAGAGGGCGAAGTTGCCCAAGGCGTAGGCACTGGTGCCGTAGAGGTCTGCGGCGTTCTTGGTGGATGCGAAGAGCAGCCACAGGACCGGAACCACCATGTAGAGGGAGCCCAGGATCAGCAGTCCGTTGACGGTGAGCTTGCTGCCGAAACCGCCTTGGCGTGCCGTGGACTTCTGGCGCTGCGCGGGTTTCTTAGCCATGGGCTGGGTCTCTTTGGTCCGGGCGAGGGGCAGGGTATTGGTGCTCATGGTTTGTTCATCCTGGAACTGAATCGGGTGACAACCAGGGACAGGATAGCTGCCAGCCCGGCAATGATGATCGAGGCGGCTGCCGCCTGGTTGAGGTTGTGTCTGATGAATGCCGCGTCGTACGCCCACAGGTTCGGCACCCAGGTGCTGGTGATGGACGGGGTGGCCTTGGCGATGATGGAGGGCTCCGTGAAGAGCTGCAGGGTTCCGATGATGGTGAACAGCATGATCACGCTCAGCGCCGGCAGGATGAGCGGAAATTTGATGCTCAGTGCCGACCGGATTTCGCCTGCGCCGTCTACCCGCGCGGCTTCCAGGATTTCGCGTGGAACGGCCTGCAGAGCGGTGAACAGGATGATGACGTTGTAGCCGGTCCATTCCCAAACGCCGATGTTGACGATTGCCGGAAGGACCAGGTGTGCATCCAGGAAGTTGATCTGGATGCCGCCGCCTTGGAGCGCCTGCACCAGCGGGCTGATGCCGGGAGTGTAGAGGTAGGCCCAGATCAGGGCCGCGATGACGCCGGGCACGGCGTGCGGAAGGAAAACGAGCAGTTGGAACAGCTTGCGTGTCCGGGCAACCGTTGCATCAAGAAGGAGCGCAAAGATGACCGCGCCGCCCACCATGACGGGAATGTAGATCAGGCAGTACAGCCCAAGCCGGGCGATGCCGCTGACGAATGACTCCGACTCCAGGACCTGCAGGTAGTTCTCGAGTCCAACAAAAACAGTCTTGGCCTCGCCGAAACCGAGGCCCGATTTCTGCTGTGCATAGAAGCTCAGCACAATCGAGTAGATGACCGGTGCCACCATGGCGATGGTAAAAACTGCGAAGAACGGGACCAAGAAGAGTGCTGCGGTCCTGCCGCCGGTTCCTGAGGCTGCACGGCGCTTGCGAAGCGGAGCAGCGGTGGTGGCCTGAGGGGCCATGATGATCTCCTAACTGTCTGGGCTGCCTCCGTGGAGGCAGCCCAGGTGAGTAGCTACTCTTTGACGGAAAGACCGTTCTGCTTAAGTCCGGCCACCGTTGCCGTCTGGGCCGTCGTTACGGCCTCCAGAACAGTGCCGCCGGTGCTGAGGTTGCCGTACGCGTCCTTGAGTGCTGTGTTGGTGAGGTCCCAGCTGGGGCCCCACTGCCAGCCCGGGCTGACCGTGGTGTACGCCTTGTTGAAGACGGCGTAGATATCGTTGCCGAAGTAGCTGGCGTCATAGGCCTGCTGTGCCACGGGAGTCAGGCCCGGGAAGGCCAGGAATGCTGAGCCGGTGTTCCCGCGCGCCTTGATGGCTTCCGGGTTGGTGGTGAGGAACTCGATGAATTTGGCGGAGGCTGCCGGGTTCTTACTGCTCTTGGTGACGTTGAAGCTGGATCCGCCGTAGAAAGCGCCGGCCGGGGTGCCCCAGTTCGGCATTTCGGCGGCGATCCACTGCCCCTTCTGTCCGCTCGCTTCGGTCCTTTTCTGGATCCCGGTGGCGCTCCAGTTCGCGCCTACGACGCCAACGACGGTGCCGTTCGCCAGGTCAAGGCTCCACTCATCGCTGTAGGCCTGCGTCACCTTGACGAGCTTGTTATCGATCAGCTTCTGCCAGTAGCCGGCCACCTTCTTGGTGGCGTCATCGTTCACGCCGACCTGCCAGCTGTCGCCCGACGTGCCGAACCATTTGGCCCCCGCCTGCCAGGCCAGTCCGGCGGTGGCCGGTACTTGGTTGGGGTTGAAGCTAGCCAAATAGGCGTCAGGTGCCACCGATTTGAGCTTCCGTGCCGCCTCCTCGAATTCCTGCCAGGTCTTGGGGACCTCGATGCCGGCCTTGGCCAGCATGTCCTTGCGGTAGTACATGACCATGGGGGCGGCGTCATACGGTAGGCCGTAGGTCTTATCGCCGAATTGGACCATGCCCCGGATTTCGCTGCCAAGTTTATCCACGGTGGCGGATTTGTCGATCAGTCCGTCCAGCGGCTGCACCTGGCCATTGCTGACGAACTGCGGCAACTGCGGGTATTCGATCGTTGAGACGTCGGGGCCGTTACCCGCGGTGATGGCCGTGGACAGCTTGGCGTAGCCGCCGCTGTCAGCGTTGGGGACCGTTTCGAACGTGACCTTGATTTTGCTTTGGCTCGCGTTGAACGCGGCTGCGACTTTGTCCATGCCTGCCAGTGGCGACCAGAACGTAATGGTGCCTGAGGGATCCTCGGTGGGCGTGGGGGCCGCGGACGGTGTGGGTCCCGTTCCGCAGGCTGCAAGCAGCATTGCGCTGCTGGCCAGGCCGGCCGCCCCGATCAGTAGATTGCGACGCTTCATTTGTTCTCCCTTGAAATCCACGATGCGAAGGTGGACGTGGCCGATGCCACATGGTGTATTTCAATGAAACCCGCGAAGGTGAACAAAACCAATGAAATGAACAGTAGTGAACATGGCGTATGTTCATTGACGTCCCGGACAGGAATCCGGAGCTGCACTCAGCCGGAGGTCGAATCCCTGATGACGAGAGTGGGCGACAAAATGACCCTCTGAAGCGCCCGGCTCGAACCCCGCCGACCGCCCAGTCGGTTGAGGCACATCTGCAGGGCGTGGTAGCCGACGTCGAACTTGGGCGGTGCCACGGCGCTCATGGGCACGGTCCCAAAGGAGGCGATTTCATCGTCATAGGCCACCAGCGCTAGATCCCCCGGAATGTGCAGCCCGCGGGCCTCGCACAAGTCAGCAAACATGAGCGCATCCTCGTCGTTGTGAACGATCGCGGCAGTAGCGCCGGCGCCAACGAACCCGCTGACGATGCTGTCCAGCTCCCGACGCAGCGTCTCGGGGTCGTTTGCCGCCAGCGTGATGGTGCGGGTCAGGTCGGCATCGGGCGAAATCCCCGCCGTCTCCATGGCAAGGCGGAAGCCTTCGCGGACAGGCGATGACGTGGGACTGCTTTCGCGAACACATAGCGCGATTTTCCGGTGGCCCAGACCCAAAAGGTGGTTGACGGCGATCTCCGCCCCTTGCACATGGTCGCTCCGCACTGATTCCAGCCGGCCATCGTCCATGACTCCATCGATCGAGCGCTCGACGACGATTACGGGTACTTCAGCGGATGCCAGCAGGGCAAAGGTGGGCGTGTTCGCCAGGGTTTGGCCACTGGGCGTCACCAGCAGTCCGTCGACACCGCTCTTCAGCAGCCGTTGAATTTGGCGTTGTTCTTCGGCAGGCGAGTAGTTCGAGACACCAAGGACCAACCTGACGCCCAGCTCGTGGGCCGCAGTCTCGGCACCCCTGATAATCCCGGGAAAGTAGTACCTGGCAGTGGGCACGATCATGCCGATGGTGGCGAGTGGGCGCTGTCTGTCGGGTGGCCCGGCGCGCCTTCCGGACGAAGCAAGGGGCCCGGTGTCCCATGGGCCTTCGTTGATGTTCCCCTGAACCTGCCGCGAAGGACGACGGCCGGAGTCCGTGCCCGCCACAGCCCCTCCATGGACGCGCTGAAGCAAGCCCTGTCCGTCGAGGAAGGCCAGATCGCGCCGCACGGTCATGCCGGAGATTCCCATCCTCCGTGCAAACTCGGCCGCGTTTAGTGACCCGCGGAGCGACAGTTCCCGAAGGATCTGATTCTGCCTGTCCTCAGTCAACATCGGCATACCTTCCATCATGTTTAGTTTTGTGCAGTTTGTTCACTATGAACTACATGCCAGATATTGTGAGGAGTCAAGTCATCCGCACGAAACCGTTCAGCTGGACCCGTTCTTTGGGACGTACCGGGCCGGAACCAGGAGGGGTGCCGCCCAATGGCGCAAATGGAACTTAACGCGGGCATTTGTTCGGTGACCCTTCGGGGACTCAGCATTGACGACGTCGTACGAACCGCGGCCGCTGCGGGCCTGGCGGGAATCGAGTGGGGTTCCGACGTCCATGTCCACGACGCCGCCTCCGCGGCGCATGCCCGGACCGCGACGGAGGGTGCCGGGCTCCGGATCCTGTCCCTCGGGTCCTACTACCGTGCCGGATCATTCGGCGACTTCGAGGACGTCCTTGTCCTCTCACAGGAACTCGGCGCGCCCCGGATCCGCATATGGGCGGGCGATGTGGGTTCTGCCGACGCAACCGGGGAGCACTGGGACGCCGTCGTCGAGGACACCCAGCGGATCGCGGGCCTGGCTGCCGCGCGGGGCACCGGCCTGGCCTTCGAGTATCACGGCGGCACACTGACGGACACACCGGAGACAACACTCGAACTCCTCCGCCGCGTGGACCGGCGCACCGTTGGCACCTATTGGCAGCCCGCCGTCGGCCTGGCCGACAAGCAAGCCCTAGAGTCGCTGCGGCACTTGATCGAACATGTGGTGGGCGTCCACTGCTTCTCCTGGTGGCCGCAGACCGAACGGTTGCCGCTGACGGCCCGAAAGGAGCTGTGGCTGGAGGCTTCAGAGGTGCTGCGCCGCAGCGGCAAAGATCTGGACGTCATGCTGGAATTCGTCGTCGGTGATTTACCGGAGAACGTCATCACCGATGCCGCATTTGTGAAGCGCGTCACGCTATCGAGGCCGGCAACAGTTCCTCTTTAGGAATTGCTGAGGCTTCTGATTTCATTGCGCCCACAGATGCTGAATTTCCTTCCCGTAAGTCCGCCAGGAGCCCTGCTCCCGCATCTGGACCGAATGCCAACGTATAGCTCGCCCATTACTGATAGTGAACCGATCCGGGATCTCGTATCAGATAGTGCTTCCGATGGTCGATAGACCACGTAGCTCCAGTTCGCGCCGGCCATGGGACGCCGATAAACAGGAGCCATGAAGGATTCCAAGCCCGTTCCGATGGGTAATGCTCGGGGCCCGGACGCAGTGTGCTTTGGGAATAGAAATCGGATGCGGAGCGCCTTCTTGACGGCGTGGCAGCGATTACGAAACGGGCAAAAGGGAAGTGTGGACAGTGTCCACACTTTTCGCCTCGGACCGGCTAGTACTGCTGCCGGATTGGCCTGGATTCCGCATGTTTCCGCGACCTCCCAGTGTTTGCAGGCGTTGGAAGACATTTCGAGTCCCACCTCGGGCACGCATGACCCCTCGTCAGAGGGGTTTTTGCTTTAATGTGTGGACATTGACCCTCCGCGGGTCCCTCTGACGCTGTCCGCGGTTCGTGCCTGGCGCCGCGGTGGCCTGTTCAGTTGTGTGGGTGACGGGTTCAGGGTCCTTGGTGGTGGCTCCTGCGCCTGCTGGAACCTATGCTATGTGCCGTCCTATCTGATGTTCCGGTGGCCAGTTGTTGGCCCTTACTCATTCATGGCTCAGAATTGTGGTGACGACATAACGACATGACGAAGACGAACTCTCTTCGAGGGGATCTTCATCAGATCGCTACTGTCTGCAAGGCAGGCAGAGTGCGCTCATCGCGTGTTTGTCTGGGCCAAAGCGGGTGTGCACATTGTGCACACCTTTGTGCACGGGTGGCTCTTCGCCCTGCATTTTGACCTCCTCCTTGTGGCACTGCCTTCACTACTTCATGAAGTTCTCTGTTTCAGACGACATGACTTTGCGACCTAGGGCGTTGGTTTACGTGGGACGTTCCGGTTCAGCGGGAACGTCTCCGGGGTCCCAGTGGCTGGCAATTCCATGGTGGATCTCACGGAAGCACGGAGCGTTGTGAGACAACTACGCAATTTTGCTGACGCCTCCCGCGGTTCCTACAGATGGCCGGGTCTCGTGATCGTATGTTCGTGAATGTCGAGCAGTATTCGTTCGCCTTGATGTGTAAGTATCCACACCAAGCCCTTAGGAGGGTGAGTGATATCCACTTTCCCTCCCCATCGGGCACCGCTTGGGTGGCAAGCTTCAACGTCATCCCCCGACGCCAGCGAAAACACAAGCCGCACTTCTTCTGCCGTCAGTACTTCTTTCATGCAGAAACTCCTTTAATACGCAGCCGCGGGATGAGGTGTCTAGTCCCGGTTGCTGAGCGATGAAAAACCAGAAAGGCTCCCCGGCCCGAACCATTCCCAGGTCCCTGAAAAATCACCTCGAGGAAGGACCTCATGCTGGCAGCAACGGCACGCCACAGTCCCGGGGCTAACGGTGTTCGTTGATGTAGTGAAGGCCGATCCAGGACGATGTGGCCAGGTCATCGTTGGGGAGTGGACCTTCTGCCTGGATGGGTGCGTCTATTCCTGCGTCGTTTGATCCCGAGACCTGCTGTGAGGGGTCCACATGGTCGTTGGGCATCAGAACGCCTTCGGGTCTGTGAGTGTTTGGTAGGTGTCCGAGTTGTGGAACAGCTTCCGGCCTGCACCGTTGTCTTGGAGTCTCCACACCATGTCCCCATCCGTTGTTACGGCGTCCACGGTGCCAGACACTCGTCCATTGCTGGATCCTACAAGAACTACTGTGTCCCCCGGGCGGAGGTCGCTCCAGTTGGCGACGACAGATCGGCGGAATCCAAATCGGGTCGGCTTCCGTTTTGGGTTGTCGACCATGTCTGCAAGGTGGTGCGTCCCGGTCCTGTCGGGCACGGTTTCGCTAACGGTTTGCAGGGTCATACTCTTCTCCTGTCAGGATGGTTTGTTGAGAATGTGTCGCAGTGTTGGTCGAAGCGGATGCGAGTGAGCGCAGGCTTCGACGCGGCACGGAGGCACCTACTTTGAGATTGGCGTTTCCTGCCGCTGCCCCGAAGCGGACCTGCTGCCGTCGACGCCGGGGCCCGCTCGGTCTAGAGCCATCGCCGTCGGCCAATCAAGAAAGAAGGAGGCTCTGGCCCGCCAGAATGACACGCTCCGTGACCTCATCAACGATGCCGATGCCGTCAACTCGGGTCAGGATGCCGCGCTCGGCATACTTGGCCACCACGGCTTCCGTTTGCTCGTGGTAGAAGTCGAGCCGGTGGCGGATGACGGCCTCGGTGTCGTCGCTACGGCCAGTTTCCTTGGCACGGCCAAGAAGGCGTGCCACGAGTTCCCCATCGTCGGCGGTCAGCTGCAGGATGACGTCGAGCCTCTGGTTTCGTGCCGCCAGGATTTCGTCCAGGTAGTCGACCTGGGCCGTTGTGCGCGGGTAACCGTCCAGCAAGAAGCCGTCCTCGACATCGCTTTCGCCGAGGCGGTCGCGGACCATCTTGTTGGTCACGCTGTCCGGAACGAAGTCCCCTGCGTCCATGTACTTCTGGGCTTCGACGCCGAGCGGTGTTTCGCTTTTGACGTTGGCACGGAAGATGTCGCCGGTTGAGATGGCAACGACGCCCAGGCGCTCGGAAATGCGTTCCGCCTGCGTACCTTTGCCGGAACCCGGTGGTCCGATAATCAACATTCTGGGCATCGTATTAGCCTTTCGTAGTGGTTGTCTGTTGTTTTGCTGCGTTTCGGATTCACGGACGGTGTGGGAAGACCGGGCCGAGCGCCATCGGGAGCCGAAGCCACAGCGTATGGGAATCACGAAGGCGGATTTCGCCGAATGCCACCGGCCGGGTGAAGTTCCTACCGTGCGACCGTATCCGCTGCCCCTTTGTCCCGCACGGACTGCGCAGGGGGCCGCACCGTAGGTCCACTGAGGGTGATCCGGTAAGTGACTGGAAAGAGCTGAACGCCTGTCTTGTCGGTAATCTTTCCCCAGATACCGTGAGGCAACCAGATGGCGGCCGCTGCGCCGATCAGGCCGAGAACGATCATGTACCAAGAGCCGTAGCCTGCGAGCAGTTGTTGCAGCACGAAGAAAACGATCGCGCCGATCAGCGGTCCTTCCAGGTAGCCGATTCCGCCGACAATGACGATGAAGATCATGTAGGCGGATCATTGGACGTTGAAGATCGCTCCGGGTTGGACGCTTAGAGCGTCGATGATCAGTAGTCCGCCGGCTGCGCCGCACCCTGCAGCGGACACCAGGTAGACGAGGCGTTTGGAGCGTGTGACATCCACCCCGTTGGCCTTGGCGGCTGTTTCGTCGTCGCGGACGGCTGTCAGGGCAAGGCCGGTGCGGCCGCGCAGAAGCAGGTAACAGCCCAGGATGGTCAACACCGCGAGGCCCAGTGCCGCCCAGTAGACCAGGGCGCCCCGAAATACCGGGTCGAGTCCCCTGAGCCCGGGCAAGGATTTGCCGCTGGCGCCTCCCAGATCAGCGAAGCGGATGACGATCAGCCGATAAACCTCGGCGATCACCCAGGTTGAACCGCACCGGGGGGTGCACTGTTACTGACCCCGGGGCCCGGTCTTATTGTTGGTGTTCTGACAGGTACAGCCGTGCCTGGTCGATGAACCAGTCAACGGCTTCGGGGTTGGCGAGTGATCCGCGGTTGATAGCCGTGTCGGGGCTGTGTCCGGTAAAGAGCTTCTTGACGGGCACCTCGATTTTTTTCAAGGCGTGAGTTACGGGTACGGCAGGGACGGCAATGATGTCGTCCGGGACGTGTCTGGCTGAGGTCAGTTGGCGGATGGTGCCGTTGATCCTGTTCTTGAGTTCCTCGGTCAGTTGGCACCCCGGCTTAAGGGCGACGAAGAGCGGCATGTAGTAGCCGCCGCCTGTTTGTTCGAGGCCAATGATCATGGATTCGGTGACCTCGGGCACATGCTGCAATGCGGCATAGATGTCGGCGCTGCCGAGGCGGACTCCGGACCGGTTGAGTGTGGCGTCGGAGCGGCCGTGCACGGCGAAGCCGCCTGCGGGTGTTTCGGTGATCCAGTCACCCTGTGTCCAGACGCCGGGGAACTTTTCAAAATAGGATCCCCGGTATCTGTCTCCGGTTTCGTCGCCCCAGAAGAACACCGGCATGGAGGGCATGGGACGGGTGATGACCATTTCCCCGACTTCACCGATAACTCGTTGCCCGGCGTCGGACCAGGCTTCGACGGCCACGCCCAGCAACGGTCCCTGGAGCTCGCCGAGATGCACCGGTTCCAGCGGATTGGATCCGATGAAGCCGCTGCAGATGTCAGTGCCGCCGGTGTCGGACCCCAGATGCACATCGTGTTTGACGTGATCATGGACCCACAGCCAGGTGGAGTCAGGCAGCGGGGAGCCGGTGGAGAGGATGGAGCGCAGCTTCGAAAGGTCCCAGGACCGGCCCGGTGCCAGGTCTGATTTTTCGACGAGGGAAAGGTAGGCGGCGCCGGTGGCGAACATCGTCGTCCCGGTCTGGGCGATGATGTCGAACTGCCTGTCTTTGTCCCCGTACATGGGGGAGCCGGCATAGGTCACCACGGAGGCACCGGACATCAGGTTGTTGACCAGGGTGTTCCAGACCATCCACGAGGTGTTTGCGGCGACGTAGTAGCGTTCCCCGGGACCCATGTCCTGGTTCAGGCCGGTTCCTTTGAGAGCTTCAAGGGTCATGCCGCCATGGCCGTGGACGATCCCCTTGGGGGCGCCGGTGGTGCCGGAGGAGAAGAGGACCCAGAGTGGATGATCGAAGGCGACACGCGCGTAGCTGGGCTCCGTTGGGTCAGTCAGCAGGGAGGTGAAATCGAGCCGGTCCGTCGGGGCCCCGGCCTCTTGGCCGATGCTCCGCAGGAGGATGGTGTGTTCCAGCCCTGGCAGCCCGGCTTCGACGTCCGCCAGGTGCTCGAGCCGGTCGAAGTCCTTGCCGTTGAACCGGTAGCCGTCGACGCCGATAAGCAGCTTCGGTTCGAGCTGGCGCAGGCGCTCCAGGGTCGCCGCGGCGGAGAGGTCGGGGGAGTTGATCGTCCAGATGGCACCGATGGCGGACGTTGCCAGCAGCCCGATGATCGCTTCCGGGACGTTTGGGAGCACGGCGGCGACGCGGTCTCCGGATCCGATTCCGAGGCGCTTCAGGTGCGCGGCCAGCGATGAGACCTGGGATTCCAGTCGGCGCCAGGTCAGTTCCGTGACCGAGTCGTCTTCCTCGATTGTCAGGATTGCCGTGGAGTCGGCCAGTTCGGGGTCCAGTGCGTGGCGCAGCACGTTCTCGGCGAAGTTCAGCTTCGCGTTCGGGTACCACACTGCTCCGGGCATCCGCTCTTCCGCCAGGGCCGGCCCGTCGAAGCCTTCACCGACTACGTTGAAGTACTCGCGGACGGAGTCCCAGAATCCGGAGAGGTCGTCAACCGACCATTGCCAAATGGCCCGGTAGTTGTTGAGGCTGACGTGCCGGTGTTCGGCCACCCAGTTCATGAAGTCCCAGAGCCGTGAACTTTGTTGCTGCTCGGCAGTGGGCCTCCAGGTCACCGGGCGGTGCTCGGCCGTCGTGCTTTGAATTGACATCTTTGTCCTTTTCTTCGTGTATCGACGGATCAGCGGTGGGCGTGGCCGTTTGCTGCCATGTCAGCCCAGCCGCGCGGCGGCCGTATTCTCGGAGGCGAGGGAGAGCAGTTCCACCAGGTCGGAGAGGCTATCGACCACGAAGTCGGGCTGCTGCTCCGCCGGGGTGGTCGCGGCGTCAGCGGCGGAGTGCGTGCCCGTCGTTACCAGGGCGCCGAGCGCACCGGCGGTGCGGGCCATCCTGCACTCGAGAGTGAGGTCGTCGCCGATGATGAGCATCTGGGACGGCGGGACCTGAAGCCTGTCGGTCAGGACGGTGATGGCCTCCTGCGAGGGCTTTCCCAGGACCCGGTAGGGGCGGCCGGTGACGTGGCTGAGGCCAGCCGCGATGAAGCCGGAGACGCCCACGTTCAGGCGCTGTTTTGAGGCGAATGACGGCGCGTCGGAGGTGCAATAGATTTCTGCCCCGGCCAGCACTGCCTCTGCTGCGGCCTGGAGTTTGTCCTTGCCGAAGGCGGTGTCCCAACCGATGACGACGGCTGCGGCGTTCGTGGGGTGGCCGGCGATGGCCCGGTCTATGTCGACGAGGTTCAGTCCGCGGCGTTCAAAGTCGTGCCGGACGCCGTTGCCGCCGAACACGAGGAGCGGGCGGTCCTGATAGAGGGTCTGCATTGTTTCCGCGGCCACAACGGCCGGGGTGAGCACTTCGTCGTCGCGGACGTCCAGCCCGTGGGAACGGAGGGATGCGCCGATCTGTGCCGGCGTCTGCATGGATCCGTTGGTGAACACTGCCATGGTGCGGCCCGTGCTGCGGACGATTTCGATGGCTTCCCGCGCACCGGGAAGGGCGTTGCCGCCGTGTCCGCTGGGCCCGTCTGAGAGGACCAGGCAGCCGTCGATATCAAACATGACGCCGCGGACGTCCGCGAGTCGGGCTTGTAGTTCGGTCCGGTTCATGAGGTTTCTCCGCTTCGGGCGCGGCGCAGTTCGACTTTTTCGGTGCCGCGGCTGACTGCCAAATATTTCCACTTTGGAAGTTGGTGGGCTGCCCTGATGAATTCCGCGATGTTGGTTACCGGGGCAGCGGCCCGGTTGCTACCGGCTGGTGTCCACCGGGGTGCGGGACCGGCGGCGAGCATGGCGTCGATCTGGTCTCCCGGAAGCACCATGCGCAGCAGCAGTTCCTCTTCGGTGAGTTGCCTGCCGAATTTCTGTCCATATTCTTCGTGCAGTTCGGCCAAGGACTGCTGGGCCGTGGGTACGGCAAGTTCTTTGGCCCGGGGCAGCTGGGACACTTTCTCCATCACCTCTGGGGCTATTTCCCCTTCCGGAGCCCCGAAGTTGCCGAGCACGAACCTGACGACCTCGTCGGGGATGCGGCTGTAACGGTCCTGGCCGGCCTTGCCGGCAAGGACGTTCATCAGTGCCTGGCTGCCCACGAACTGGCTGAACGGGGTGACCATGATGGGGTAGCCGAGGTCGGCCCGGACGCGCCCGGCCTCCTCTATGACCGCCGGCAGCTCATCGAGCATCCCCAGTTCGCCGAGCTGGCGCTTGAGTGTGGACATCATGCCGCCAGGGACCTGGTGCACGTGGGGGCTGAGGTCATACTCGGTGGGAACACCGGCCGGGAGGCCTTGGGATTTGGCGATGGAGTAGAGGATGTCGGCGGCCGCGGCGGCCGCTTCGCGGTTTACCTGAACGGGGATACCGAGGGCGTCCAGGTTGCCGACGAGGTTTTCCAGGCCGGGCTGGGCTGTGCCGTTGGAGAGGGGACCCAGGCCGGTGTGGAGCACGTCAACGCCCAGTTCGGCGGCAACGAGGTACAGCTGGGACGCTGCGCCCGTCGTGCAGTGGCTGTGCAGTTCCAGGGTCTTGGCCCCTGCCGCGGCCCGGATTCCGGGGATGAGCTGGCGGGTTCGTTCGACGGTGAGCAGTCCGCCCGGGTCCTTGACGTAGACGGCGTCGACAAATTTGCTGGCGCTGCAGAGGCCGGCGTTCCTGCCGTAGCTTTCGTCTGTGTGGACGGGGCTTTCGGTGAAGGTCACGGCCGCGACGACCTGTTCGATTCCCTCCTCTTTCGCCCATTGGGCTATCCGCAGGAGGGATTCGACGTCGTTCATGGGTTCGGCGATTTGGAGCCTGCGCAGTCCGTGGGAGGCCATCAGACGCAGCGCCATGCGCATCACAGTTTCGGAGGCTTTGTCCCAGGACATGAAACGCATGCCGGTGGTGATGGCAGAGAGCGGCGTGTTCGGCATGACCTCGCGCATGCGTGAGATGCGTTCCCAAGGGTTTTCCCGGTGCCACTTCACGCCCATGGAAAGGTTGGTTGAGCTGGTAAAGTCGATGGCTTCGTAGCCCACCTGGTCAAGCGCGGGGCCTACGGCTTCGACCATTCCGGTGGTCAGTCCGGTGGCGCCCCAGAGGCTTTGGTTGCCGTCGCGCAGGCTCGTGTCCACCAAACGGATGGTCTTTTGCTGCTTCTGGGGCTGGTTCTTGGCCTCGGCCCGGGTCTGCGGGGTTGCGGTTGCGGTCATTTGATGGCCTCCTTCAGCTGGGCGTTTCGCTGCTCCCAGGCGGGGGCGAACCATGAGGTACTGACCCCTCCGTGGATGAAGTCGGGGTGGGACAGGACAAATTCGTGCAGGGGGAGAGTGGTCTTGACACCTTTCAGGACGACTGCTCCGGCGGCGGAACGCAGGGCTTCCACGGCGGCGCTGCGGCTGTGGGCGCGGACTATCAGCTTCGCCATCAGACTGTCGTAGAAGGGCGGAAACGCGTACCCCTCCCGGACGTGGGTGTCGACACGGATTCCGGGGCCGTCGGGCCAGTGCACGTCCGTGATCAGGCCTGGATTGGGACGGAAATCATTGTCCGGATCCTCGGCGTTGATCCGCACTTCGATGGCTACCGCCGGCGGGACGGGGGGCACATCCGGGAGCTGGGGGTCCTGGCCGAGGGCGAGGCGTAGCTGGGCGGCGACAAGGTCGATACCGAACGCTTCTTCGGTGACAGGGTGTTCGACCTGGATGCGGGCGTTCATCTCCAGAAACACCACGTCCTCGGACTCGGTGTCTACGAGGAATTCGACGGTCCCGGCGCCGCGGTACTGCAGGGCCTGAACGAGCGCCCGTGATGCATTGTGCAGCACTGACCGGCGGGACTCGGAAAGTCCGGGGGCGGGGCATTCCTCGATGAGTTTCTGGTGTCTGCGTTGTACGGAGCAGTCGCGGTCCCCGAAAATCTGGGCGCGACCTTGCCCGTCGCCAAATACCTGGACTTCCACGTGACGTGCGGCGGGGTAAAAGCGTTCGAGATATAGGGACCCGTTTCCGAACGCAGCTTGGGCCTCCGCTGCGGCCTGTGGTGCCAGTTCCGCCAATTCAGCGGAATCGCGTACGAGGCGGATGCCGCGTCCGCCGCCGCCGTGTACTGCCTTGATCAACAGCGGGTATCCGATGGAGTCGCCGAGTTCCGCGGCAGCTGCCGGGTCATCGATTTCGACAGCAACAGCCACCGGGACTCCGGCCGCGACCGCAACCCGGCGTGCGCTGCTCTTATCCCCAACGGCACGGAGTGTTTCCGGTCGCGGGCCGGCGAATGCAATATTCTCCACTTCGAGGAGTTCAGCGAGTTCGGGCTGTTCACTGAGGAACCCGTAGCCCGGATGGACCACGTCCGCACCGGCGTGAACGGCGGCTTCGGCTACGTACTCGGGCCGCAGGTATGACCGGCCGGCCTGCGCGGGTCCTATGACGATGACCCGATCCGCCAGTCGTGCGGCGAGCGAGTTGGTATCGGCGGCGCTGGCGGCCAGCACAGGGCTGGCGCCGATCCTCCGTGCCGCAGCGATGATTCGCACGGCGATTTCGCCCCTATTGGCCACTAGGACTATCGGTTTCTTTGACTCCTGTGGCCCGTTCACGGCGATTCTTCTTCGGCGACGACGGCCAGCGGCTGGCCGAACTCGACCTGGGCGTTGTCCGCGACCAGAAATTCGGTCAGGGTTCCGACCGCGCCCGCGGTGACCGGGTTCATCAGTTTCATGACCTCGATGATGCCGATAGTGGTGTCCGGTTCAACGGCCGCCCCCGGTTCAACGAAGGGTGGCGCCCCCGGGGAGGGGCTGCGGTAGAAGACACCGATAATCGGTGCTGTAACGACAGTGCTGCTGGAGGCGGGCTCTGCGGGAGCCGGGGCAGCCGGCGCGGGTTCAGTAACGGCGAGTACCCCTGAGGGTGCGGCGGGCGCTGTCCCGTTCGTTGACGGCGCAAAGGACTGTGGCGCTGTGACGGCCGTTGGGGAAGTGGTGGGCATCTCTGCCGAGCGTGAGAGACGGACGGAGACGTCTCCGAACTCAACGGCGGCGGACTCGTAGGCGCCGTCGTCGAGCTGGGTGACGAGGTCAAGAACGTCCTGCCAGCTCGGTGTGGACGGGGTGCTCATTTGGTACTGCCCTTCGTTGCGGCGGCAACGAACCCAAGCAGGTTGGACGTCGCCTTGGTGGTGTTCTTGGCTTTTTCTTCCTTGCGCTTTTTCCAGTTGGTCTCCGGACGTGATTGGAGCAGCATGACCTGGGGAGTTCCGTCGGAGTCATGCTCCAGCGCCCACTCGATGTCCTGCGGACAGCCGTAGTGCTTCTCTACGCGCAGGGCAATGTCAGCCAGTTGCAACACTTCCGGTTCGCTAAGGCAGGCCACGTCGCGGCGGGCTTCATCCACGTCCCGGAATACGACGCCTACCCCGCCGGGGGCCGGAACGTATTCCTGGGCCTTGGAGGCGATGCGGGTCTTGGTCAGCGTGGGACCGATCTTGTTCAGCCAGTACTCATCCGGGGTCACTTCGCCGGACACAACGGACTGCCCAAGTCCCCAGCTGGCGTTTATGGCGATCACCGAGCGGTCACCTGTACGCGGGCTGACGGTAAAGGTGACGCCTGCGACGTCGGCATGGGCCATCAGCTGAACGGCCACAGAGATTTTCGAAGCTTCCGATGCATCGACGGCGGACATGCCGGAACGGTAGGCGATAGCCTGCGGCGTGTACAGGCTGGCCCAGCATTCACGAACTTTAGCGACGACGTCGTCCTCACCCACGACCCACAGGTAGGTTTCCTGCTGGCCGGCGAAGCTGGCGGCGTCGCCGTCTTCGTCCGTGGCCGAGGAACGTACCGCGACCGGAATGCGATCGGCGTCACCCGTGCCACGCCTCTGCGCGGTTTCCCTCGAGAGCTGCAGATACGCCTCGCGGATCTCGCGCTCGACGGCGGGAGGCAGTTCGCGTCCCAGGATCAGGTCGATGGCTTCGTCGTGCGCCTGCTGCAGGGACGTGTTGTTCTGCGCGTCGGCCCCCAGGACGATCCGCAGCAGCTGCTGACGCAGGTCCGAGGCATCCCGGTAGTCCTCGTAGGCGTCCACTGTGACAGCGAAGCCGTCGGGAACGGGCAACCCGGCCTGAACCATTTCGCCAAGGCTGGCGCACTTGCCGCCGACCAGCGGCCGGTCCGCGCTGTTGAGTTCGCTGAATTTCCTTGTGTACTTTCCCACGGTGTTCTTCCTTCTTCGGTGGGTTCGGTTCCTCCGGCAGCGTGTGTGATCCGCTGCCGGCGGATTATCGTGTTGCGGTGCCAGGGGCCCCATGCCCTCGTCAGGCGTCGGTGGACTCATCCAGGATGGTGACGGTTCCGGCGTCGCCGTCGACACGGATCAGCTGGCCGGTCTTAATGGTGGATGTGCCGAATCCGGTGCCGACAACCGCCGGCAGGCCGTATTCGCGAGAGACGATGGCTGCATGGCACATGATGCCGCCGATATCGCTTACTGCGCCGCGGATGCGCCCGAAGACAGGTGTCCAGCTGGGGCTTGTCACGGGGGAGACGAGGATTTCGCCTTCCTGCACGGTATCCAGCTGATCAGGACGGAGCACTACACGCGCACGGCCCTCGGCGATTCCGGGGGAGCCCGCGAACCCGGTCAGATGTGTCCGGCTGCTGCCACCTTCTTGGGCCGTAAGCCACCGTTCGACGGTCTCCGGCGTGATGCCCCAGAGCATGATGGTCAGCGGTTCATTTACCTCGCCTGGCACCGGACCCAAGGCCGGCGGCGGGTTCCAGCTGCTGAGAACTTCGTAGATTTCCTTACGCCGCTTGATGATCTCGGGCCAGTGGTAGCCGCCTTGGGGTTTGCCTCCGGCAGCCCAGGCCATCTGCAGGTCCACGATGGCTTCCTCGACCTCGGCGCGGCGCAGGAAAAAGATGTCTTCAACGTCGTCCCAGAAACCCCATGTCTGCAGCAGCTTGCTGAATTCGCGGGCCTTGTTCCAGAAATTCGTCAGGAACCAGTGCTCGATATAGAAGTTGTGGTTCTCCACGTAGGGGAACACAGTCCGGGAAAGGCCCAAGGCCGCGTCGAAGGCCGGCAGGTCCTCCTCGTCCAGGAGGGAGCGGTAATGCACGACCAGTTCGTCGCGTTCGGCCTGGAGCTTATCAAGTGGCCTTCGCAGGTCGTCGCCGCCGCGGAGCCGGATGATGTAGTCTCCGATGGCCTGGATGGGGAGCTGCAGATCGTCGATCCAGCTGCGGTGGGAGTGGTACATGCCGGACCCGTACGAGAAGTAGAACCACGGGTCTTTGCTTTCGTCGAGGGCGGCCAGCCACGCTTTGCCGGCCTCGGAGTCTCCGAGGCTGCTGAGCAGGTCTTCCTCCGTGTTGGCGGCGTGGACGAGATCGCCGACGCCGAGTTCCTCAGCCTTTCGGGCCAGGGCCCGAAGTTCGTCATCGGGACGGAAGAGCAGGACGTCAACACCGCTGACCATGCGGGAGATGGTCTGGTCATCTATCTCCGGGAAGTGCTCCTTGCACAAAGTCAGGAACTGCAGGTAGGCCGCGTAACCCAGGTTTAGGAATTCCGAATGGAGGGTCCAGATCTGATCGCCGTGTTCCAGCAGCCGGTGGTAGGCGGCCAGGAGCAGGTTGCCTTGGCTGGGTCCGCGGTCTGCGGTGACGCGGTCGATGTCCTCGAATTCGGACAGCGGCGGAATTTCCAGCTCGTGGACGGCCCGGATGGCGCCGGTGACGCGGCCTTCCCATTCGGCGTAAAGGGTGTCCCAGTTCTCAAAGTAGTAGCCTGCACGCTTGCCAAATTCTTCAGCCCGTCGTGCCTGTTCCTCGTCGTCAGGACTGGGAATAGTGGACATGTAGGTGTAGCCGTTGATAACGCGAACGTCCAGGCCCTTGGCCGGGGGCAGCGCAAACACTCGGGTATTCGTCACTCCGGTCCCGGTGAAGGCACCGTCGATGGTGACCTGGTCAAAAGGATAGGAGACTTCCGGGTAGTGCAGTGAGTTCCGGAACCAGGTCTTGGCAGAGTCTTCCGCGCGGCGCGTGGGCAGGAAACGGTTGTGGTAGGCGTACATCTCCTCCCACCCCTCAGCACCCTCGGGCGTCTCAATCTCGTAGGGATCCGGGAAACTGCGTTCCGCCGGTCCGTTCTGCACTGGAACGGAGTTTTCGTTCACTTCGCTGTCGGTGGTGGTCATGACTGCTCCTTTGCGTCCATGGTGTCCGGATGACGGAGGGACTGGTTTCCAGTGTGAGTACGTGTGACCCCAATCACCAGCGTTCTTTTCACTCAGCGAAAAGAATCCTTAATTAGGCGCCGTAATCCTTGCAGGGCAATGGTTTTCTCATTGAGGCTTTTCATCAAATGAAACAGGCGTTAGAGTGTGCTCCATAACCGGAAGGAGGAGGACTATGGCAGGTACTGATGCCGCTTCGCCTGGAAAATCAGTCACGGAACGGGCTTTTGCGGTCCTCATGTCCTTCGATATGGGCCATCGTCAGATGACCCTGTCGCAGATTTCCCGACGGAGCGGGCTGCCGGTGGCGACGACCTTCCGCCTCCTGAATCACCTCGAAGCCATCGCGGCAGTCCAACGGGATCCTGCAGGCCGCTACGCTATAGGCCCCAAAATCTGGGAACTCGGAATCCTCGCACCCACACACGACGTCATCGGCATGGGAACCCGCCCTCTCTTGCTCCGTCTTGCAACAAAATCCGGAATGATGGTCCGCGTGTTCGTTTGCAACGGAGAACAGGCTCTCTGCGTGGAAGAGGTTTTGGCCAATGGTGCCAGCGCGCCGGGCAGCGGTCCCGGAATGACCCTGCCCCTGGTCAACTCTGCCGCCGGACATGTCCTCATGGGCGGGATGACTCCCGCAGCCAGGAGCGCCTTGCCGTTGACTCGCGCCATGTTCGCTCGGATGGAGGAGCGCATCAACGCCGCCACTGAACGAGGCTGGGCACAGCGATCTGACGCGGCAGGGCATGTCGAATTTGCCGTTCCGATCCGAGCTGAGGGCCGGCCGCCCATGGCACTGTCCCTGAGCACTCCGCCGACGGCGTCGGCCGCCACGCGGCCCGGAGTGTCCATCGAGTCGATGATCCCCGAGATGAGGGGAGTCGCCCGCAGCCTTGCTGCCATCCTGGCACCCGCGCATCGGACTGATCCGGACGCGCTACCAACCACCAGAAGGGAGAATGGCGATGAGTAGTGAGCCATACAAAAGCTCGGCGAAGTCCGTCACGGCGAGGGCGCTGGCCGTACTCGCCGCGTTCGACGTCGAAAATCCACTGCTTACACTTAGCCAGCTCGCCCGCAGAGCCGGCCTACCCGTGGCAACCGTGTACCGGCTTGCCGGCGAGCTCGAAGACGGACGTTTCCTCGACCGGGACAGCGCCGGGCGCTACGGGCTCGGCGTGCGGCTGTGGGAGATGGGACTTCTGACACCAATCCACGGGCGCCTGCGCGAGACCGCCATGCCATTCCTCCTCAACCTGCAATACGACTGCCGCGAGACCGTGCAGCTGGCCGTCTGCGATGGAACGAATGCCATATACATCGAAAAGCTCACCTCCGAGGTTTCGGTTCCCCTTCAGAGCCGCATCGGTGCCCGCATACCGCTCCATGCCACAGGCGTCGGCAAGGCATTGCTCGCCTTCAGCCCGGAAGCCTTCGCCGACGCGATACTTGCTATGCCCCTAACCCGATACACGCCGGAGACGATTACCGACCGAAGGTCCTTGTCGCGACAGCTTGTGCAAATCCGCACGAACGGCTACGCCCAGAGCCGCCAGGAATACCAGCTCGGATCCACTTCCGTGGCCGCTCCGGTCCTTGTTGATGGAACTGTCCAGGCCGCAATCGGCATCGTTAGCTACAGCCTCAGGACCGACATGGCTCAATACGTGCCTTCCCTACTTCGCGCCGCCGAAGGATTGGCCCGGCGTCTTGAAGACGCCGTCGGAACAGCGTATCCGAGCATAAGCGAAACGGTGCCGGAGCACGGCGCAAACGGCACGGATCCGATGCCTGCTCTGTGAACAGCCTTTCAGAATCCCGAAAACCGCGCACTATAGACCCGCAAATGCCCTGCCCTGAAAGAGGATTGACCTGTGTCCTATGAACCCCACCTGGACGTCGAATCGCTCGTCGCCATCGACATGCACGTCCACATCGAAGTTGATGACCACGGGCATAACGCACTGCCGTCACCACTGGTGGATGCAGCCAGCAAATACTTCAAGACAAGTGGTCCCCGGCCGGACCTGCACGCCATTGCCGACATGTACCGGGAACGCAAAATGGCGGCCGTGGTCTTCACCGTGGATGCCTCCAGCCATCTCGGACATCCACCAAACAGCAGTGAGGAGATAGCCCGCGGCGCAGCCGATAACGATGACGTGCTGATCCCCTTCGGATCCGTGGATCCGAACCACGGATCCGAAGCCATCAACCGGGCCGTCCGGCTATCGGAGGACTACGGCGTACGTGGCTTTAAGTTCCACCCAAGCGTCCAAAACTTTGACCCTAGCGATACCAAGTTCTACCCCTTGTACGAAGCCCTTCAAACACTCAATCTGCCAGTCATTTTTCACACAGGCCAAACCGGCATCGGATCCGGACTCCCCGGAGGTTTCGGCATCAAACTAGGGCTATCCAACCCGATCCTGCTCGACTCCGTGGCAGCCGATTTCCCCGACCTTCAAATCATCATGGCCCACCCCTCCGTCCCCTGGCAGGAGGAAGCCTTGGCTGTAGCGACTCACAAAAAGAATGTTTGGATAGACCTCTCAGGCTGGTCGCCGAAGTACTTTCCAGAAAGCCTTGTACGCCAAGCAAATTCACTTCTCCAGGACAAGGTGCTGTTCGGCTCAGACTTTCCCCTGATCACACCAGACCGGTGGATGAAAGACTTTGCGCTGCTCGATCTGCACGACGAAGTCCGACACAAAATACTCAAAGCCAACGCAGTTCGCCTGCTCGGTCTCTAATCAAAACGACTCTCGGCCTAACCCGGATTAGTCATTGAGTTGTCGTGTGAGCACTTCGAATTCCTCCACGCCAAGAATCTGCATATGTTGCTCGGCGCTCGTCTCCGCCCGGATTTTGTCGGCCTGCTGCTGACTCCCCGCCAAGGCTTCTTCATCACCCCACAGAGTGATCGAAAGTGACTTATTGTCCTTCCCCAGCAGGTAATAGATCGCCAAGCATCCAGGGAGGCCAAGCACCCGCCTTACCGTCTCGTCTGAAGGTGCCCCAGAACTGTCCGGACCGGGCCGGTAGGTACTGACTCGAGCAAACATAATCATCCTCCGATAGTCGCCTGAGAGAGCCGCCTTGCCACCACCCTGCGAATGGGTCCGCGCGGGCTCCCAACAGGTCCAATGGCTTGGTCTCTCCCACAAGTAAGCGCCCAGACGCTCGAAGGCACAAGGTTCTGCGACCCGAGGATCAGCGACCTCCGTTCGGCCCGTAGCTTCTAGGCGGTGTCGTCGCTGAGTTGCGCTGGCTGTGCGGGTAGGACGCGATTCAGCAGCATGCGCGAGATGAGGGTTTTTTGGTCGTCGAGGCGAGCACCATGTTCGCATCGGTTTTGGCATGGTGGGAGTCCTTGCAGAGGAGCTGAAGGTTCCCGGGATCGCCGGACGGGCCGTCGATGTGGTCGATTTCTTGGCCCGAGGCGCCGCAGCTCACGCAGACCTTGTCCCGCGCTTTCACCAACGCGCGTGTTTCCGGCGGGATCCTTCGTGCCTGCCGGTCATATCCGCCCATATCCGCCCGCCAGTAGGTGGGCGACATGGACTTTCACGGCGTCCTCGACCTGGGGGTCGGTTCCATGGATCCGTCATGGGAAACCCTGCGCCAGTACCGGACGAGCTTCGCATAGTCGGAGCAGAGCTGTGTACGGAACAGCCATTGCCTGTGGCCCGCATCCTGGGGGAGCGGCTCGAAGCAGTTCGCGCAGAGTTCCAAAGCGGAGAGCGGCAGGAACCTGGCTGAGCTCATGTCTGGAGCAGGCAGTCACATGACGCCTGACAGGTGTGGCTTGTCAGGATAGGGCAAGTACGTCGATGAGTCTGCAGCAGCAGTTCGGAGGCGGAAGATGCTGGCACCATCACGTCATACCAACCAGAAGCCCGAACGATGTCCGACCATGAGTCCGATTACGTCAGATGCGACCGACAACCCAAGGATGACTCGCCAGATAGCTGACAAGATTCGCCGAATCATCTGGCAATTCGCCAACTACGGTGGCAATCTACAACAGGCTTCTCCCCGCGTTTCCGCGCGGATTTTTCAACGCCGATAATTGATCTTCTGTCCGCTGTGGCAGAGGGCTCCTGATACCGGCTGGGCGGGGGAATTGCGTTCCGGAAGGTTTCCGGCGCAGAATACAGAGCTGCGGCGGCCCCCGCCTTGGGGAGCGCGGCTGAAATGCTCTGGACTGGTGAAAAATGGGTGTGTACATTCCGCCCCTATGGCTCAGGGAGTCAGGTAGGAGTTAGCTGGCAGCCATTTCGTGGGCGAACTCCAGGGACTCCACAGCAGCCGGGCGAAGCCGCGACAGCATCTTGGCGCTGGCCGCCTCCACGAATCCATGGAACAGCGCTTTCTCTTCCGCGAGCTGTTCCGGGTGCCACTGCACCCCCACGCAGAAGCGTGCGCCGGGATGCTCAATTGCTTCGACGATCTTGTCTTGACTCCACGCGGTGGCGATGAGCCCTTCGCCAAGGCGGTCCACGGCCTGGTGGTGTGACACTGGAACGGCATCCAGTGCGTCAGCCCCCAGGAGCCGGCCAAGCCGGGAATCGGGAAGAATGTCGACACGGATGCCATTGAACTGGTAGCCGCCCAGCTGGTAGCGTCCGGTTCCCAGGACGTCGGGCAGGTGCTGGTGCAGGGTGCCACCGAGCGTGACGTTGAGCAGCTGTTCACCCCTGCAGATGCCGAGAAGAGGAACATCCTGGCGGATCGCTTCGAGGATCAGGGCGGCTTCCCACTCGTCGCGTTCCGGCCGGGGAGAGTCTGTGTCCTGATGCGGCTCCTGGCCGTATCGGGTCGGATCCACGTCCCAGCCACCGGGAATGACCAGCCCGTCCAGCCTGCTGACCAGGTGCCCGATCATGTCCCCGGCCGTGGGCTGCGGCGGGAGAAGGATCGGAACGGCGCCAGCGTCAAGGATAGGCGTGAGATATTTTTCGGGGAGGAATGCGGCGCGCACGTTGCCGCAGCCGTCGGTGCCGGCCTGCTCAAGATATGTGGTCAGGCCAATGATCGGCTTGATTGCGGTGTCTGCGGCATTCATGCACATGTCCTTCCGGGAAGACTCCTACTGCAAGGCTACGAACGGTATGTGTACTCCGTGTTACAGAGCCGTCACTATTGCGTGTCCATGCCAGGCCGCCACCAGTTCATTGCCGCGGCAGGGACTGACAGCATCCTGTTCCCGCTCAACCCGACGCTGGCTGTGTCAAATCAGATCGGTCTACAGGGACCCGCAGCACCCTTTGAAATCGCAGGCGGGTCATGCAGTTTTCCGATTTCAGTCGATGAAGGGTCTGAAGGGAGGGCGAACGGCCAGTGACAGATTTTGAGTCCGCGCATGTGCTGCAACATCAGGGTCCACAGCCGGGTGCCGGGCAAATCGCGGGCGCAAGTCTTGTTGGCACACACAGAGCTGCCGCGCCCCTGGTTGGGGAGCGCGGCAGTCGCTCTGTTCTACTCAAAATCTGTCAGAAAAGGGTGTGGACAATGTCCACAGTTTCGGCTTCGGATCGGGTCGTACATGGGCCGGACTGGCTCGGATTCCGCATGTTTCCGGGAGTTCCCAGTGTTTGCAAGGCCAGGAACGCAGTTCGAGGCCCACCTCGGGCACGTATAACCCCTCGTCAGAGGGGTTTTTGCTTTAATGTGTGGACATTGACCCTCCGTGGGTCCCTCTGACAGTGGCTGCGGTCTGTGCCTGGCGCCGCGGTGGCCTGTTCGGTTGTGTGGGTGGCGGGTTCAGGTTCCTGGCTGGTGGGCCCTCCGCTTGCTGGAATCTGGGGTATGTGCCGTCCTTTCTGGCTGTTCCGTGGGCCAGTTGTTGGCCCTTACTCATTCATGGCTCAGAATTGTGGTGACGACATAACGACATGACGAAGACGAACTCTCTTCGAGGGGATCTTCATCAGATCGCTACTGTCTGCAAGGCAGGCAGAGTGCGCTCATCGCGTGTTTGTCTGGGCCAAAGCGGGTGTGCACATTGTGCACACCTTTGTGCACGGGTGGCTCTTCGGCCTGCATTTTGACCTCCTCCTTGTGGCACTGCCTTCACTACTTCATGAAGTTCTCTGTTTCAGACGACATGACTTTGCGGTCCGGATCGTAGGATTTCCTAGGACGCCCGGGCTTCAGCCGGAATGCCTTTTGGGCCGACCTGTGGCTGGCCTAGGTTCCGTCGTCAGGGTGAAGGTGTGTGGGATCCGGACTCTCCTTCCGGGGGCAGGTTTTGGTTGACCGTAAGACCCGTCCATCGTTGGACGCGCGACTATCGTTTTCCTCCGATGCATAGGATCGGCGCCGTTGCCGCTAGGAAAGGCGTCCCGCTTAGACTTGCGGTAGATGGGGCGGCTTCCGCGGCCTCAGAGGCGGGCTGGTCACCGAAGGTCGTTCCGGTGACACGGCGAGGAGCATGCTGGCGGCACTGGCGTTGTGGACGAGGCAGTTGGGTCGCTGCCGGGACCGGATGTGTCTGTCAGATTTGGGCGTCGTTCTGATAACGGAGTCACCGCTGGGCTTGAGGGTCCGGAGTGCAACTTGGGGGACCGGGAGCGATTCAAAGTTTCGGGAGGAAATAAGCGACGGAGGAGCGCCGAAGCGATACTTTGGATCCTGAGCGGCGCATAGCGCCCTGGTTGCGCGAAGGAACCGCCCAGCGATGATGGGGATCAGAATGACAACTGTGACATCAAGCCGAACCGCTCCGTCGAACACTTGACCTGGCACCTATGGGAGACGCCCATATCCTGCCAGGTGTCGCGGTGCCGCCAGGGACGAGTCAGGTCTCAGGGTGCGGTCAAAGAGTCTGCCTACTCCTCGTCAGAAAAGAAGAATTTGACCCTATTCGGACGACCCCTGGCAACCTGCTGACGTCCGGTTGGGGTGTGTTCCAACTTGGTTTGATCTTCCGGCGTGCAACGCCTCCGACGGAGGCTGATCGTTGGGTGAGGCGGGCAGGCAACCCTGATTCTTCAGATTTCTGGAGACTGAATGACGGCCGGCGGCGTGCCGTCGCACGCACTTCTCGGCGGCCGTTTTAAGTGCTGGGCATCACTTGCCTCCCCAGGCAGCGATGGCGCGCTCGACATAAGTCGAGACGCTGGCGCGTATCTCGGTTCCGGGGTTGAGGAGCCATTGTAGACCGATGCCGTCCATCATGGCAGTGAGTAGCCGCACCTCGACCTCGATCTGCGCAGGGGAGAGGGGGGCGATATCCCCGGCCGCGACGGCTTCCTGCAAATGCGCGGCGAGGGTTCCCAGGTTTGCGATGTAGCGCTGGGTGATGAACGCGTGCCCCGGGTGGGCCGGATTGGAGGCCTCGGCTGCGATGGTCGTGAATAGCTCGAGCAGGCCGCGGTTGTCCTGGTGGGAGGCCATGACGTCTGGCAGCCGCCGGAAGTAGTCCAGGCCGCTGACGTCGGTGAGTCCCTTGTCCACGGTCCGTCGGTCCCATTCTTCCAGCACGGCCGTGAGCAGGCCTTCCTTGCTGCCGAAGTGCTGGATCAGGGTGGCGTGGTTGACCCCTGCCTGCTCGGCGATCGTGCGGAGTGAGCCGCCAGCGAAGCCGTGTTCGCCGAAGACGTCCATGGCGATGCCGACGAGCTGCTCGCGCCGGCGGATTCCTGTGCGGTAGGGGCCCCGTGTTCTGCTTTGCGCGCTGTCTGGCATGCCACTACTTTCTCATAACCGTTGCCGAAATATAACCAATCGGTTAGTGTTTGAATTCGAACACGGCCCGTAGCCGCCAGGGTCCTCCCGACAGATCGCTGGACGTGTCAGCCCAGTCCCGAAACTCGCAGATGGGAATCCTGTAGATGAAGTACTCCGTTCTCGGCCCGACCGGTGTGCGTGTGTCTCGCATCTGTGTGGGCACGGCAACCTTCGGCGTGGCACCGAGCGCACACGAAGCTGATGGCGTCGTAGGAGCAGCCCTGGAGCTGGGCATCAACTTCTTCGACACCGCTAACGTGTACGGCTCGACCTCGACGTTCGACCGGCCCGGGGCCCCGCCTGCCTCAGAGCGCGAGTCCGCGGAGGAGATCCTCGGTCGTGCCCTCGCCGATCATCGGGACGAGGTGGTGCTGGCCACGAAGTCGGGGGAGCGCCGCTTCGACCCGGATGCCGGTCTCTCCCGCCGGTACATCATTCAGCAGGTCGAGCAGAGCCTGTGCCGGCTGCGTACTGACCGCATCGACCTCTATTACGCGCATTTCCCGGATCCGAACACGCCGCTGGAGCAGACACTCGCCGTCTACGACGACCTGATCCGTCAGGGAAAGCTGCGTTATGTCTCGCTGTCCAACCATCCGGCGTGGCAGGTGACCGAGTCGCTGTGGATCGCCGATGACCGTCGGCTGGTGTCCGCTCCCGTGGCCGCGCAGGTGATGTACAGCCTCCTGGACCGCAGCGCTGAGAAGGAGCTAACTGCCGCGTGCGTGCGGTTCGGCTTGTCGATCATTCCCTATGCCCCCCTGCACGGCGGGCTGCTGGCCGACCTGTCGGTGCTGGACCGCCCGATCGCCGGAGGAATGCGCTATGGGGGACCCGGATATTCGGAGTCCGAGATCGCCGTCGCCCGCAAGCTCGACAGGCTGGCCCGCGCGTGGGAGTTGGAAATGCAGCAGGTCTCGCTGGCCTGGCTGCTGTCCCGCCCTGCCGTCGCGTCGGTGATCGTCGGAGCCGAGAACGTTGAGGAGCTCCGCGCCAACGCCTCGGCCGCCGATGTCGAGCTCACCCAGGAACAGCTTGATGCAATCTCAGCGCTGACCGCCGGGAGCACGTCCTGATCGGAAGAGACAAGGAACACTGATGAAGAACTCACTTCTTGGCCAGACAGGTGTCAGAGTCTCACGGATTGCGCTGGGCACCGCCACCTTCGGGATCGCTCCGACCGCGGAAGACGCAGACCCAGTAGTCAGCACTGCGCTTGACTTGGGCATCAACTTCGTTGACACCGCTGACGTGTACGGCAATATGCCCGTATTCGATCGGCCTGGAGCCAAACCTTCCGTGGAACGCGAACCTGCCGAGCAGATCTTCGGACGTGCCCTGCAGGGACGCCGTGACGAGATGGTGATCGCCACCAAGTCCAATGGCATCGTCGGGCACGGCGTCAACGACCGGGGGCTCTCACGCCGGCACATCATCGATCAGGTCGAGATGAGTGCTGTACCTGCGCTCCCTGCGAAAGGGTCGTTGGCGGACCTGCAGGTCGCCGGCCCGATAGTCGTGGTTGGCACGACGATCCCGATGACCGACGAGCTTGGCGGGAGTTGTTGTTGCCGTTGATGCCTAAGCCAGGAAGCGACGTGGCCGACCTTGGCTGTGGGACCGGCAGTCTTTCTTTGCTGCTGGGGAGCGCCGGGCACCGGGTTGGGGGTTTGGACCTGTCGACGAAGATGGTGGAGAAGGCCCGGGCTAAGACGGCACACGCAGGGGTGCCCGCTGACTTCGAGGTGGGTGATGCCGCATCACCGCCGCGTGCTCCCGGCTCTGTCGACGTTGTGCTAGCCCGCCACGTTTTGTGGGCTCTGCCTGATTTTGACGCCGCGGTGGGTCGCTGGACCGGGCTGCTTCGTGGTTCGGGCACGATGATTCTCATCGAAGGGCTGTGGGGAACAGGCGCAGGAATTCCCGCCGAACACTGTCTAGACCTCGTGCGCCGTCACCGCAAGAATGCCTCCGTGACGATGTTGGCGGATCCTGCACTATGGGGCAAGGAGATCACGGACGAACGCTACGTCATAGTTAGCGCGACTTAGCAGCGTAAACCCGCCGGCCGCGTAGGTCATGCAAAAGATCGGCCGTGGACGATGAACTGCGAACAACGGGCCCGGACCGGCACGGATGCGCCACCGGGCGGGTGGCAGCTTCTACAGCGGCTTTATTCCGAGGACCAGGCACGGGGCGACATGCGTGTCGTTTTCAGCGGCCTAGGGACTCGCAGCGAAGGAAACGTCTCGTTGCTGTGTCTCTCAACCCGCTCGATTCGGTTGTCCTCGCGGAGTCTTACGAGACTCATCGGCGGATGAAAGGGGATGAGACTGGCCTCCCCACCTGGAAACGCTGGAGCCAGTAACGACCATATGTTCGACGGCCGGCGATGTGTCGGTCGTGTCAGGTTGGGATCCGAGAATTTCTCTAGCCGCTGACAGTAGAGCAGAACCAACCCCTTTCCGACAGCGCTTCGGCTTCCTGCCTGACTTCAGGTTGGGGTGTGGTCTAACCCCGAGGCACAGCCGATTTACGCAACGGAGAGGCTCTTTGCTGGAACATGCAACCATTGAAATTCGTGAATGTGAGGGTCACCCTACGGCGGTGTGCGCGCCTGCAGCCCCATTGTGGCGTCCTGGTCCTGCCAGGTATTCGAAAGCGCTCCATGTTGGCGAAACCAGCTGGCAGTCGTGTCGGTGACGGGCAGCGAATGACGGCCGACGCTTTTGTCCTGCTCGAAATACCGCGGGGCCGTCACAGGACAGGCATGTCAATTCCTGCCGGGCCACTTTCCGCTTTTCTGGTTGGAGTCCCGCGAATTCCGTGGCGGTCCATTCCGTGCCATCCAGAACGCTTTTTGCCATGTACAAGGTGCCTCCTCGTGTAGATGTCTGGGAATGAGGATCAGGGTGACCGTCGATGCGTTCTTGGCAGCCTGCCGCTTCCCGCGAAGCCTCTGACTCTAGGTTTCCCCCACAAATCCACCTGTGCCAGTGCTGGCCGACAAGGTGATGCCCCCTCTGGAGACTCTGTTCGACGCCCGCCGGCACCACGTGTTCTTCATTACCGTGCCGGCCGAGGTCCTGGACACCGCAACGGCGAGTAGACCCACCGCCGGTACGCCATCATCGAACAGATCAATGCCGACCTCAAAGACAGTGCCCTGGCCCATCTGCCGTCGGTGTTTTGGCCGCGAACTCTGTCTGGCTCGTTGCCGGGGTCGTGGCACACGATCTTGCTCCGCGATAATTGCCCGTGGGCGGCACTTTAAGTTCGAGGCGGTGCTTTGCAGCCCGTTCGCCGGCCTCGAGATCAGATCGGCTGTCCAACAGCATTGGCCGGCCGTCGGCTTCTGGGGACAATGCCTTACCACCACTCGGTGACCGCAATCGATGCGCTTTAGAGTTTCGTCGACGGTTCGACAACTCCGAACGGTACCGGCACCGTCGAGCCGGCGCGACGAGGGGACAGCCTGGTGGGACCGGCCCCCCGACGTAAGGGTCCTCTGCCCGCCACGGCAGGCCAAGGTCATTGCCTGGGTCTGGCGTCGCCGGTGGTGAGCTTTGCGGTGGGGTCTGCCGCTGTTCCGGGGCGGCGGCTACGCCACTTTCCGGGGTACCGTTATAGATCGAGCGTCAAGATTTGGAGCTGGGTCGACCAGGAATATGGCTAAGAATAGACTTAGTGAAGCCACCATCGACACAGATGTCTTGTCCGGTCACATAACCCGCTAGCGGGCTTACAAGAAATTCGATCACGTTCGCAATGTCCGTGGGGTCCCCGATTCGTGCCAACGGGATAATATCTTCCCTTGCCTTCTTTATTTGGGGATCTTCATACATTTTTTCAGTCATCCGGGTATGCGTCATACCCGGGGATACCACATTTACACGAATTCCTTCAGGTGCCCATTCCAGCGCAAGTGTTTGGGCCAGCATCGTCAACGCAGCCTTGCTGGGGCTGTAAGCACCTGATCCGGCATGTGGGAGCTGGCCAGACATTGAAGAGGTAAAACAAGCGGAACCGCGGCTCTGCCTCAAATGCGGATAGCTTGCTTTGGCAAGAAGCCACGGGCCGCGGAGGTTAACGGAGAACATGCTGTCCCAGTCCTCAACAGATAGGTCACAGATGGCAGCGGGGCTGGCGATTCCGGCATTCGCCACCAACGCGTCCAGGCCGCCGAATTCGGCTACCGCAGCTTCTACCAGCTTGCTTGGCACCTCGGGGTCGGCGAGGTCGCCTGCCAATGCGATGGCGGTACCTCCCATGGACTGGATGGAACGAACAACGTGTTCTTGGCTAATGTTCGTTTCGTGTCCACACACCGCAATCATTGGATGCACGCCCCGAGCAAGAGCCGCCTCTGCGATTCTGAGGCATGTAGCCGCGCCTATGCCGCTACTTCCGCCACTTACCAACGCTTTCATCGCACACTCTCCTTTTAAAAGTAATTCACATGGGAATAATTTTGAATACCAAAAGATGATGGAAATCATCGGCTGCGAAATGCGGGTCGATTTGCGGTTCAATTCGCAATCTATTCCGGTTAGATTATTTTCTAAGAGCAACCGGCTGACGCGTTGCAGTCTCAAATACTGGAGTTAATTTCCTAGTTCCCAGCCTTGATTTTTGAGATCCTGCATCGCCTTCTTGAACTCATGCACCGGGTTCTCTTCGCGAATGATCTCAAGAACAACGTTATTGACTCCACACGTTTCTCTGACGACCTTGCCCAGTCCATTCCAGTCAATCACTCCAGTGCCGATTGGATCGTGACCCCAGGTTTCCGTACCTGTATCAGAAATATGCACAAGTCCAATTGACTCGTGGTTGGAGAGCAAACTTTTTACGGGATCTTCTCCTATGTAGGCAGCATTGGCCACATCGTAGACGATCTTGACTGAATCGTCGTTGACAGTGTTTACGACCCCTACCAGGTCCTGGATGGTAGGGGTGAAGCAATAGGGAGTGTTTTCGAAAAGCAGTCGCGTGCCCGCCTGTTTGGCCAGCGGAATGAGATTCTCCAGACTCTCGTACATCCACCCGTAGGTCTTTTCAAGCGAAGGTGAGATCATGGGACGCCTTGTGCCTGGGGATATCACAACCTCGCGGACGTCCCAGGCTGCAGCCAAGTCGATCACCGACTTAATGTGCTCAATGCTCTTGCGACGCATATTGGCGCCCGGACTGGCCAAATTGATGTCATATCCGCCGGCATTCAGCGACCTGATTTTGGCGCCGTATTGAGCGAGTCTTGCATAGGCTGCCGAGCGCTCGGAGCTGGACATTTCATCCGGCCAACAATGTGGAGAGCTTATCGGAACTTCAAAAGTCTCATACCCGTTGTCGACCAATTCAGAAATCGCATCAATAGCCGTGGATGACCATAGATAGGAAAACGTATTGATGATCATTAAGAACATCCTCTCAGTTCTGCGCCATGGAGAAAAAACTTGTTTCATTCATAACGCTATGCGAATTTCGATCCTGCGTAAGGGATCGCGTCCTTGGCAAGCCAGGCGGCTCGACGAGACCTGGGGCAGAGACACGCCCCTTCTTGCCCGGTCGAGCCGCCACGGCATCCTGTGGACAAGTGTGCCTACCGGGAACGCGTCGCTTCGTCTGCGGCCTGCGGAGTGCTCAGGAGCAGGCGTTCGCCTTCGAGTACCTCGGGGTCGGCGGGAGCTACGGTGGCTCGGGCGGCGCGGCTGCCGGTCTCCGGGAGGGTGAAGTAGACGATGAGGCTGAGGGCGACAATGGCGATCATGTAGACCGCGACGAGCATTGGCTGTCCGGCGCCGACGAACGCAGCGGCGATCAGCGGCGCGGTGCCACCGAAGACTGCTATCACGATTTGGTGTGCGAAGCCGATGCCCGATACCCGTACCGAAGCTGGGAACAGCTCGGCCTGGATGGTCGGATATACCGACTGCCAGATACCGAGAACCACCCACCCGGACGCCGATACCAGCACGTAAACACCGAAGCCCGGCTGGTTCAGCAGCAGGAGCATGGGGTAGAAGAGAACGATCATGCCGATGGCGCCGATGATGGGGAAGATTTTGCGTCGGCCGAGTCGATCGGAAAGCGCGCCGCAGACCGGCACGATGATCACGAGCAAGGCCAGTCCGATAACGCTCCCGGCCAGGGTGGAGGACAGGTCCCGGCCGGTGGTCAGCTTGGCGTAGGTGGGAAGGAAGGTGGCCCAGGTGTAGTAGGCTACGGCCGGGGCAGAGAGCGCTGCTGCCTGCAGCAGCGCCTTCGGGTGTTCGCGAAGGAGTTCCATCAGGCGGGCCGCGGCGGACTTGTGATCGACGAGGGACTCTGCCTCAAACTCAGGGGTCTCCTCTGCCCGGGCCCTCAAGATAAGGCCGACGATGCCGAGGATGCCTCCCACGACGAATGGGATGCGCCAGCCCCAGGCGGCGAGGTCGGCGGGTGAAAAGGATGATGTCACCAGTGCCGCGGCGCCAGTCGCTACGAGGGTCGCAAGGCCGCTCGCCATGTTCGTGAAGGAACCGAACAGGCCCCTCCGGTTCGCTGGAGCGTGCTCAACCATGAACGCGATGGCGCTCTGTCCCTCGCTACCGGCCGAGATGCCCTGGATGATGCGTGCAACCAGAAAGAGAACGGGCGCAGCGTAGCCGATGGTCGCAAACGACGGCGTGAGGCCGATGATAAGCGATCCTAGCGCCATCCCGGAGACGGACAGCGTCAGGATGAGCCTTCGGCCGAAACGGTCGGCCAGTGGAGAGATGATGATGCCGCTGAGGGGGCGTACAACAAACCCGACGGCGTAGGCGAGCAGTGCCGCGATCAAGGAGGCGAACGGGGAATCACTTGGAAATATCTGTGATGAGAACACCGCTGCCAGGAGCCCGTAGATGTACCAGTCGTACCACTCCACGAAGTGGCCGATCGTGCCTGCAACGATGTTGTGGCGGCTGCGGCCGGGCGCCTTGAGCTGATCGGAAGGGTCCGGGCTGCGGAGGGCGTTTTGCGAGGTCTTCATTGAACTCTCCATATTTTCACGTTTGTTGCGGAGGGATATTGGACGATTTCCCGGACACCTGAAAGGGGTATGCGGGTCTCGCCCGGCTGTAACTCGGCTCGACGGACAATCGACCGCCAAGACCAACAGCCAGAGCAGCTTGGAGCGGGACAGAAGCTGATCCAAGCTGCCCATATTTCATAAATGAGATCGGTTGCTGAGATCGGTTGCAAGCAACGATACGGATGCGATGTGATCCTTGTCAACGTTTCCTGTGCTCGCGGCGCAGATATCGAAGATAGGCCTCCGACCCAGTGACTAATCCCCCGACGCGGTTCACGTCAATCGACCGGAAGGGGCGCCTGATTGTTGAAGTCCTGGAAATGCACTCCGGCCCAAGCACACTCCAAGCTGCCGTACACCGACCAGTATTCATCCCAGTGGGCTAGTTTCCACTGGTCTCGTTCCAGTCCGCGCAGGGTGAGCCGCCTACGTAGAACGTCTTGGGGTACCCTGACCCGTATCACGGTGATCGTGGGTGACGGCCATTGGAATTCTTCTGCCACACGACTCAGATAGTCTGGTTCTCCGAAATAGGCTCCAAAGGGAGCATCAAGGACCACTGATCGGCCGAGACGCAGGTTTATCCCCGCCACATCCATGAGAGTCTCGTACTCGAGGGGCAGCAAATTGCGGCGATAGTAGTCGTTGGACTCGCGGTCGGTGGGATCATGGCCGGTGGCGGTCAGTGCGAATTCGACGAAGCGGCCACTGACCCGGTCCTTGTCCAGGTACGCAGCCTCATGCTGTCGTGCAGTTTGTTGGGCAATGGTCGTCTTTCCCGATCCCGCAGGGCCGATGACAATGAAGACTTTGGGGGCCTTCATTGGCGGGCCTCTGCTACGGCTGACAGGAACTCCTTGGCGGCCTCGGTGACGCGGGAGAAGTCGCCATCGGGTTGCCATGCCTTTGTCACGTAGCTGCCGACGCCGACGCCTGCCACGCCCGCCGCGAACCATTCGCCTACGTTGTCCAGGGTTACGCCGCCGGCGGGCATGATCGGCAGATGCGCCAGCGGAGCCAGCACGGATTTGGCGTAGGCGACGCCGCCGGCTTCGGTGGGGAAGAGCTTGAGGATGTCGGCGCCTGCCTCGGCGGATTCAACCAGCTCGGTCGGTGTGTAGGCGCCGCTGATGGTTGGTATCTGGTAGCGGTTCGCCGTGCGGATCATCGCGGGGTTCAGCTGCGGACTGACCAGGAACTGAGCGCCGGCGCGGATGCATTCGTACGCTGAGTGTTCGTCCAGCACTGTTCCGGCACCGACCGCTACGCCGGCGGACCCATGCTTGGCGGAGAGCCGACGGATGACGTCTACGGCGCCAGGAATTGAAAGAGTGATCTCGAGCGCCCGGAACCCTCCTTCGATGGCAGCTTCCGCGACGCGCTCGGCAACCTCCGCATTTTCCAGTCGCACGATGAGGACGGCCCCGGACTCGTCGATGGTTTGCAGGGTGCGAAGTTTCTTATACATGCTGGCCTTTCTCTGGGTTGGTATCTCTATCTTTCTGAGTGGCCCGACCCTTGTTGGTGTTTGGTTCCGTTGACAAACTCTCCCACCATCCATAGTGTTATTGCAACCGATCTCAGCAACCGATCTCATCAAAGGGGGTATTGCGGTTGACGCACGTACGCACAATCATTCTGGGCGCTTCCCATTGGCATGTTCCGCTCTGTGCGCAGGCCATTGCCGAAGAGCACGAGGTCATCGGAGTCGGTGACGACGATGTATCTCGCGTGCAGGTGCAGGAGCTGGCCAAAGGCTGGGGTGCACCGGTTGAAGCCGACTGGCGGAAGCTGATTGCTCTCCCCGATCTCGGACTCGCATATGTCTTTGGTCCCCATGACGGTATGGCCGAAAAATGTCTCGCCCTGATCGAGCGCGGTATTCCGTTCGTCGTTGAAAAGCCACTGGGCACTTCCCTTGATGAGCTTTCAACCGTGCGTCAGGCCGCCGAGGCAGCTGGCGTGCCTGCCACCGTCCCCCTGGTCCAGCGCGGCGGACCCACAGATCAGTGGCTTGCCAAGGCGGGCCGGCCCACTTACCAGCGGACCTCATTCATCGCTGGTCCGCCATCCCGGTATCTCGACAGTGCTAACCCTTGGATGCTCGACCCCGTCAGGGCGGGCGGGGGTTGCCTGGCCAACCTTGCACCGCATTTTGTCGATCTGTTCCTCCAGGGCTGCAATGAGCCGGCCTCACATGTGGACTCCCGGCTGTCATCGGTTCTTCACAGCCAGGCTGTTGAGGATCATGCCAGCCTCATCATCACGACGCCGGAGGGCCGCGAAGCCATTGTGGAGGTTGGCTATGCATTCCCCGGCTCGCCGCTTAAGCGCTACTGCAGCTTTACCTCGGTCGGTGAGACAGGATTCGCCTCCGTTGATTCGGACGGCACAGCTACGTTCACGGCACTGGATGGCACCACGGAGGTCGACAAGATAAATGTGGATAGCGACCCTCTTTACGATCCGTTCGTGCGGAGCGTCGCCCGGACGCTGGATGATGGATTCCGGGGCCTGCCGACGCTGGCCCAGCTCGAAGACGTTATGCGCCCGATTTGGCAGGCCTATGACGACCAGCACGGAGGAAGAGAACATGCCTGATCTGAGTATCGACGTCGTCGCGAAGGCTGCCGGTGTCCACCGGTCCACCGTTTCCCGGGCATTCTCCCGGCCGGAAGCCGTGAAAAGGGAAACGCGTGAACACATCCTCAAAGTTGCCGAAGGGCTCGGTTACACGATGAGTCCACTCGCCCAGGCTCTTCGGACCAAGACCAGCACATTCATCCCGCTGATCGTTCCTGACATCACCAACCCGTTCTTTGCCGAACTTGCCAAGACAATGACACAGGCAGCCGACGACCGCGGTTACCAGCTGCTGCTCTGCGTCACCAACGGGGACCCGGCCAAAACCGACGGATACTTCACCGCCATGCAGGCCATGTATGCCCCCTTCGGCATAGTCGCACCCTCCACAAAGGTCGACACCGAGGCCATGAAGCGCTTCGACTTCGGCCACAAGGTCGTGGTGATCGACCGGGTTGAAGGGGACGATGCCGTCCCAACGGTCACCGTCGACAGCCGCCGCGGAATCATGATCGCCCTGGAGCACCTGCACTCTCTGGGGCACACCTCGATCGGCTACGTATCCGGCATCGCCGGAACGCACACCGCCCAGGACCGGATGGACGCCTATCTGGAGCTGTCCGCCGAGAGCGGCAGTGCACCTGTCGTGCTGGACAGCGGGTCCGATCTGGATGCGGGCACGCGCGGGGCAGAGCATTACCTCGAGATGGACAATCCTCCAACGGCAATCATCGCGGCCAACGACATGGTGGCCTTTGCGGTCATCTCGGCACTCGGCCAACGTGGCGTACGGGTACCGGAGGACGTGTCGGTCATCGGCTTCGATGGTCTCGCTCTCGGCGCCCGGTTCAACCCTCCTCTGACTACGGTTCGCCAGCCGATTGCCGACATGGGACACATCGCCATCGAACTGGCTGAGAAGCAGAACATTGACGGCTCCGTGGACCACATCGTCCTCGAACCTCAGCTTCTGGTCCGCGGCTCCACCTCTGGACCACGCAAATGACCAGGGGACAGGAGTCAACGCTCCGGCGTCTGCCAGGGCTCCAGCACACAGACCACGTCGGCCTGACAGTGCCAAATCTGGAGGAAGGCATCCGTTTCTTCGTCGAAGTCCTCGGAGCTGAGGAGCTCTACCGCTCCGAGCGCGGGCCCGACGAAGAATTCATGCCCACAAACTTCGAAGTCCCGGCAGATGCCAAGCTCACGCTCGCCATGTTGCGCCTGCCACCAAACCTCAACATCGAGCTTTTCGAATGGAGCAGCGCTGCGCGGCGTGATACCCCGCCGCGGCACTGTGACGCCGGTGGGCACCACCTGTGCTTCGTCGTGGACGACGTAGATGAAGCGATCGCAGTGCTGCAGGAAATACCTGGGGTACGCGTGCTCGGTGAGCGCAAAGAAGTCGCTGGCGACAGCCCCCGAGTAGCCGGCAATCGCTGGACATACTTCGTCACCCCTTGGGGATTGCTGATGGAAATCGTGGATCGATCCCGCGTCGCAGCCCCGCCCCGGCTGGTCGGTCCCACGGACTGGGCAGCACCTCCAAACACTTCAGAAAGGACATAAACAATGCGGCTAGCCGGTCACACACTAGGCACCCCGGACCACACGGTTCCCCAAGCACTTGATCTATTCCGAGCCGCAGGGCTCGATGCCGCCGAAGTCATCTACCAGAATGACTACAAATCAGGATTGCCATTAGGTGACCGGCGTGCCGCGATGGAGGCAATGAAAGCGGCCGAAACCGCAGGGATACCCATCGTAGGTCTGACGCCTTACACGACCGCCATCAACTCACTGGACGACGCGGAATGGCGCACAGCAGTCGATGAATTCCGCGGCGCCATAGAAACCGCACACCTGCTGGGCGCTGACCGGGTACGTGTCTACGCCGGATCCTGGCACCCCGGCGACAACGACCACGCGGCGCGTTGGGGAAAACTGCGTGAAGCATTGGAGACCCTTGCACCTGAAGCAGACCAGGCCGGGGTTCGCCTTTGTGTAGAAAACCACTTCGGCACCATGACCCAGACCGCGGCGGACACCGCTGCCCTGGTCCGCGAAATAGCCCACCCGGCCGTCCGCGTTCTCTACGACCAGGCGAACCTGACATTTACTCACGACGAAACGTACGAACAGGCCTTCGCTGTTCAAGGTGACCTGATCGGTCACGTTCACGTGAAGGACCTCGTCTTCACGGATCCCAACGCGGCCTTCCGCGCCACTGAAACGGCCCGGGTCGACGCTTCCGAACGGGCGGTCCGGTCCCGCGTCGTCGGAAGCGGCGTCGTTCCGTGGCCCCAAATTCTCGCCGGGTTGCTGGAGCATGGCTACGACGACGTCCTGAGCATCGAACTCGAGTACCGTTGGCACCCGCAAGACCTCCCCGCGCCCGAGGACGGATTCCGCGAATCCGCCGCCGTCCTGCGCTCAATGCTCTCTGAAGTGAGGAACGCCTGATGACCACCAACCGTCTCCGCGTCGGAGTTGTCGGCGCGGGCAATATCGCCACCATTGCCCAATTGCCCACCCTCGTCCAACGCGATGATGTTGAGTTGGCCGCTCTGGTGTCCCGGCGTGAGGACCCGGGCAACCTGGTCCGGCGCTGGGGCTTCAACGCCGCGTACAAAACGGTCGAGGACATGCTGGACTCCCAGGAGCTGGATGCAGTATTCGTCCTCACGCCCCGGTCTGAGCACGCCCACGCGGTCCAGCTGTGCCTGGGCCGCGATGTTGACGTGTTCTGTGAGAAGCCGCTGGCTCCGGCAACCGATGAGGCAGAACGTCTGGCGGACCTCGCCGACCAGCGCGGCCGCATCCTGATGGTTGACTTCAACCGCCGCTACGCCCCGGTTTATACGGCCGGTCGGGAAGTCTTTGGCGACAAAGGCGCCACCTTCTGCGTCGCCCAGAAAAACCGCCCTGGATCGGAATACCGTGCGACATTCGAGAACGCCATTCATATGGTCGATCTCCTCCGCTGGTACTGCGGCGGCGAGCCGGTGGACGTCGCCGCCCACGCCGCCGGTGACGACCCTTGGGAAGAAGACGGCGTCGCAGCAACCATCCGCTTTAGTACCGGGAACACGGGCGTCCTGATGGCAGCCCGCACGGCAGGTGCATGGAACGAAAAACTTGACGCCTACGGCGACGGAAAGACCGTCGAAGTCAGGGCACCGGAGACGGTTTCAACCACGGTCAAGGGTGTCACCACATCGCGGGAACTTAGCGCCGAGGCCTATGGCTGGGCCACTGCGACAGAAACTCTGGGCTTTGCGGCCGCCGTTCATCATTTCCTGGACCGGGTTGCTGACAGGGCGCAGCCGCTTACCTCAGGCCGGGAAGCTGTCCATACCCAACGCTTGCTCGACCGGATTCTCGCTGCCTCCGGTTTGCCGACAGAAGAGCAGGCCGGCCGGGAATGGGCCAGCCACGCAGTAAACGGAAGCTAACAACCAACCGAGCTCGCCCATTCTCCACTGCACTTCCAGTCCTTGATGCGGGCACCGTGGAACCTGGCTTGAACAAACCTGCTGAAAATACGGAGGTGCAAACATAGCTCTATTTCGCCTGCGTCAGGGCAGACCACACATCGGGGGAGCGGGGAGACAGCCGTCACGGGGCCGGCTCACCGCGCTTGCCGGCATCCTGCTGGTCGCGTTCAGCGCCAGAGAAGCGGTTTCGGCGGTGTCCCCGCTCCTTGGTCCAATAAGCGAGGACCTTCCCCTCGATGCGGTGACGACAGGGATTCTTGGGATGCTGCCGACCGCCGGCTTCGCAGTGATGGGCTTCCTGGCTCCGCCGCTCCTCCGGCGTATCCAGCTGGAACACCTGCTACTGGTCTCGATCCTGCTGACAACACTTGGTCAGGTCGGCCGCGCACTGGGATGGAACATCCCGTCATTCTTGGTGTTCACCGGCATCGCCATGCTCGGGATCGGGGTGGTCAATGTCGTGATTCCGCCTCTGCTGATGAGGTACTTTCCCGACAAAACCGGGATCCTCGCAACGCTCCACATAACTCTCCTGGGCGCCAGCACGGCCGTGGCCGCCCAATCTGCCATACCCCTGGGCAATCTTTATGGCTGGCGGTTCTCCATCGGCATTTGGGCGGCCGTCAGCGCGGTCGCTGCGATGCCCTGGCTGATTCTTCTTGCAGGCAAGCGGACTGTTGCCCGCTCCGAGACATCACCAGCCCACGATGGGCCGTCTCCCCCTGCGAACGCGATCAAACCCTGGAGATCATCAATTGGCTGGGGAGCAGCACTGATCTTCGCTGGTTGCTCGAGCAATACTTTCGCGGCGCTCAGTTGGCTTCCCGCTGTTCTTGTCGACAGAGGAATGAGTCAGGATACCGCTGGATCCATGCTGGCGCTCTATTCAATGCTCGCCGTGCCTGTCGCCCTGATTGTGCCTTTGGTGGTCGTGAGAATGCCTCGCCCGCTACCCGTCGCAATCCTGTTTGTCGTCGCATTCGCCATCGGTTACGGAGGCATCATCTTTGCTCCACCAGCCTCTGCGGTGGTCTGGGTCGTCATAGCCGGACTTGGCCAAGGCGCGTACTCCTTCGCGTTCACGATGATCAATAAGCGAACGCGATCACAATCCGGCTCGGGGATCCTGTCCGGGTTCGCCCAGGGAGTCGGCTACGCCCTCGCGAGCGTTGGCCCGTTCTTTTTTGGGCTCCTGCATCATCCAGGGGACGGCTGGCTGCCCTCGTTTGGCATGCTCGGAGGCTGGCTCGCGGTGCTTTCGGTAGGAGCCGTGATGGTCAACAAGCCACGCATGCTCGAAGACGCCTTTCGGGCGGCTCGCCCAGCCGCCAACGAAGCAAGAAACTGATGCAGAGCCCGGCAACGGCAAATCCAAAACCGAAATAACCTGCGCAGTCAACCGAGAACGCCTGGCCCCCGAAACCGGAACCACATAGATCCTTGACAGACCCTTCTTGCCACCCTATGTTTATTGCAACCGATCTCAGCAACCGATCTCAGTGTTACTTAAAGAACTTCACCGATCTCAAGGGAGAGACTTTATGGTCACCTGCTTCGTCCCTGGCAGCATCTTCGGCGGCCCGACATCATGACCGAGACGGCACATGCCCCGCGTGTCGCCGTCGTGGGAGCGGCCGGCTGGGCCGGATCACGGCACGCGCGGGCCTTTGCCGCGGCAGGTGCCGATGTCACCATCCTTGTGGAGAAGGACGGGCGCGGCGTTGCCCTCGCTCAGGAGTTGGGCGCACAGGTGGTGCCCAGTACCGCGGAACTGCACCCCGAAGACTTGGACCTGGTAGTCGTAGCATTGCCCACCACCATGCAACCGGTCGTATGCGCAGATCTGCTGAACAGGGGATTCCGAGTGTTGACTGAAAAGCCGGTGGCCGCAGATGCCGAAGGTGCTGCCGTCCTGGCTGCCGCTTCCGGGGTGCACGAGAGACTCATGGTTGGGTATACGCTCCACCACCATCCCGCCGCCGCACTGGTCTCTGAATGGATCAGGAACAAGGACGTGATCGCCGTGTCTGTCCGTTCCGTCGCCCACAAACAAAACGTCAACTCATGGCGCGCTGACCCGAAAGAGGGCGGCGTCGCTGTAGTGAATGGCATTCACGCCATCGAATTAGTCTCATCATGGTTCAACGGCGACCCAAAAGTACTGGCCACCAGCGCCAGCAGCAACCTCTATGGGTCGCCGGTACCGGAGCACGTCGTCTCCACCCTCGAATTTCCTGAGGGTGTCATATTCACCATGCAGAGCTACTGGTCTCCCTGGCAGGAACCTCAAGGACTCAATCAGGGCGACTGGAGCCTCACCATCGACGTCGTGGCCACTGAGGGCCGGATGTTGTGGACCAACGACTCCCTTCACGTGTGGGAGCGCGACGGCCGCCAGTACGTAAAGACCTTCGAGCCCTCCGACCTCTTCCTGCGCCAAGCGGAGACGGCGCTGAAGTTCTGCAAGGGTGGAACCCCTGCAGTCACATTCGCCCAGGCACTCCGGGCTACACAAATCGCCGATGCAGTCCTGGCAGCGGCACCTTCCCGCACTGAGGATGTGGTCTCCCGGTAACATCTCAAAACCTGACCGCCGACCGAACAATCTTTAACTAAGGAATTAGACATGAAGCGAGCAACTCATGGCCCCACCGCAGGAGAACCGCGGCGCAGCCGCATCCAGAGTGGGGAGAACCGATGAGCCTCAAAGACCAGGTGGTTCTGATAACCGGATCGAGCGGGGGAATCGGCGATGCTGCTGTCAGCGCATTCGTAGCCGCAGGCGCCCTCGTTATCGGCGCTGATCGTTCCCCCAAGGAGGACCAGGCGCTGGGGGCCTTCTATCCTCTCGACATCACCTCTGAGCAACAATGCGCAACGGTTATCCAGGACATCAAAGCCAGATTCGGCCGCATCGATGTCCTCGTCCATGCAGCAGGAGTGCTCGGGACCACGCCGGACATTATGGAGACAACCACAGAAGAGTTCGACTCCATTCTGAGGATCAATGCCTCTGCAACGTTTTCGATGGTACGAGAGACAGCGAAGTCAATGCTTGAGTCCGGCACGGCCGGCGCCATCGTGGTCTTATCCTCCGTTGCGGCCAAAGAAGCACGCCTGAACTACCTGCCTTATAACGCGAGCAAACTCGCAGTCCTACACATCATGTGGTCGTTTGCAGAATTGCTTGGGCCTCAGGGCATCTCTGTCAACGCCGTCGCACCAGGTCCGGTGAACACACCCATGTGGGCACAGTTTGCCAAAGATTCCGGCCCGGATGCGGCTGCCAACCGGGCGAAGCGGGCAGCGCAACTGCCGATGCGTCGGTTTGCCGAACCCGACGAAGTCGCACGCGCCATCCTTTTCCTGACCGATCCCGACAACCGCTATATCACCGGCGTGTCTCTCGATGTGGCCGGCGGAGCACACCTGGGAATCGGAACCTGAACCCCCTGCACGGTGCCGCGCAATCATAGAGGCCATCACGCGCCTTTTTGCGGGTGGCAACCCAGCGTACACATACGCCAGGCAAACCCAGCACCGACCCCTCAAGGCTGTGTCTGAGCAACCCCAGCGAAGTCAAAGTCTGAATCTACGAGGAGAAAACGATATGTCCCTTCTTTTGGTCCAGTTCAAGCCCCTCGGGAATGTTTAGGTGAGAGAAATGAAAACTGCGATTCGACATCATCACACTGCCCTGCACGTAACGGACATGGAGCGCAGCGCCCGGTTCTACGTGGAAGGACTTGGCCTTACCCGCTTGAAAGCGTGGACATCGGGCCCATACGTCGGCGAACTCTACGGCCGTCCCAACGTCAAGGTCAAAGCACTAATGCTCACAACGGGCGACGGGACCTTCAACCTGGAACTGGTCCAGGTTGAGGATCCGCCACCCGCCGTTAACCCATCAGAGGCGCAGCCAGGGACTGCACATCTTGCTTTCACCGATATTGACGTGCGCATGGTTTACGCCAGAATGACAGCGCTCGGGTATAGGGCTTTGTCCGAACCGGTCGCTCCGACTTCGGGCCCAGTTTCGGGAGGCCTGCTGGTATACCTGCTCGATCCGGACGGAAATCGCGTGGAGCTCATTCAGGCGCCAGACTGGCGGCCAAGCGACGACTCATGAGCCACCCGCACCCCGGAAAAACATGCTCGGAATGCTTAAACGCCAGGTGACCATATCGGGCAAAGTGGGGGAATATCGCATGGAAGTAGGAGCACGGCTTCACGATTCCAGCTGGCAGGGCCGCCACTCATCGACCGAGCCTGAGTCTCCTCGATAGCAGTGACCTCTCCGCCGAGAAAGCCGATCCTTTGCAAAAAGTCTGTGGCAAGGACGTGCTGCGCCACCTGATGTTTGGCTTGAGTAGGGAAAAGGCATCCCCCTTATCTTGTCATCCCAATGGTGCCGCACCTTCAGCGCCCGGGACGGCAAGGAGCATCAAACCCTGTCCTTTAGAGAAAGTTTCGTACGGGCGTGGATTGCAGCCTGGTCCTCGAGCTTAACGCTGTGCCCGCGTCAAAAGAGGGCGAGGTAGTGTCCCTGTTCGGGGGCAGCTTGTGGTGGGCGAGCAGGCTGCGCATGTGTTCTGCCCGCAGGCCGTCTGGTTCCTGATCCAGTGCTTCGTGGCTGAGGGGGTCTCGCCGGCTCCGAGTCGCGAGGTCGTCGCCAAGCACACCCCGGAATGGTCTTGGCGGGCGCGCTGTCAGGCTCGGCGCAAGGTGTTGGCTACCCCTTGAATCCCTGGGGCCACTGCTATTCGGCCTGCGGCACCACCCGGGTGGTAGTTGGATCCGATCGTTTTGGAGGCTGGGGATCTGGTTGCTCGTGCTGACCACAGGAGCAGCCATGATAAGCCGTCCTGTATGCTCGAGGGCCCAGATAATTTCGGGGTTGAAATGACTGATGCAGGTTGTCAGAATTTCCCCAATATCGTTGCCGGCCTGGCGGAGCGGGAGCCAGTTCAACAACATCATCGACGTTCCCGGCTTTGAATCCGGCCGTCGTGAGGGACTTTGCAATGGCCGGTCCGCCAGCCAAGGCAACGAGACACCCCTCGTTTCCGCAAATACAAGGAACATCTGCGCCGCGTGGAATGGGGATATGTCCAACGGCGCCAGCAGTGCCCTTCATTCCGCGGAGCAAGGTGCCACGGCCAATCAGCCCCGCGCCGATGCCAGTGGAAGCGTCAACAGCGGTCATGTCCGTCGCGGCAGGGCCTCAACAGGTGTTCGCCGTCCCCCAAGAGGGGAGCCGACGCTGGCTTCGTGGCAGAATTCGAGCTCATACCGGCGCCAGGTCTCCACACGGTCCGGAGACGCCGTCTTAAGGGCCGTCGTAGCCCCATCCCAAGGCGAGCTTGCCGTCTTCGTCGAGGGGAAGATGGGCCCACTGACCGGTGGGCAGGGCGTTCGGGCGGTGCATTGGTCAGGCTCCTTCGCTGGCATTGGTATTGGTGTTGGTGTTGAACGAGATTCCAGGGAGGGACAGGCGGTGGGGCCTGGCTCGTCTACACGTTGAGCTCTTGCCGTGAGTTCCAGCGCATTCGGCCCCCGCGGGTACTTATGACGCGGGCTAGGGGCTTGTCAGAGTTTAGGGATTGCAGTTCCGATGAGTTGGTCGCGAAAGGGCACGCCACATGACCGCTTGGAAGCGGCCATGCGGCGTGCTTTTCTAGGCTGGGTCTGGGCAGCAGAACTCTTGCTTCAGTTATCCCTTGACACCACCGGATGTCATGCCGGCAACAAACCAGCGCTGGAAGGCCAGGAAGATTGAGAGAACGGGGATGAAAGCAACGACGATGAATGCAGCGAAGAGTCCCCAGAAGCTACCGAAGCCAGTGGTGATATACCGCACGATGCCGTTCTGGACGGTCTTCATGTCTTCTGTGGTGGCGAGGACGGTGCCTACAAGGAAGTCATTCCAAACGAATACGAAGATGAAGATAGCTACGGCAGCGATGCCGGGACGGATGAGCGGGAGAATGATGCGCCACAGGATCTGTATCCGGGAGCAGCCATCGATTGCGGCCGCTTCCTCAATCTCGACGGGTATGTTCTCGATGAAGTTGCGCAGAAACAGGATGGTCTGTCCACAAATGATGGCCGTGTAGACGACGATCAGCATCGGGTACGTGTTGATTAAGGCGGTTTTGACGAACATGGAGTACAGCGCGATAAAGACCACGATTGCCGGAACCATCGATAGCACCAGGATCCCGGTCATAAGAGTTTCCATGCGGCGGCTTCGGTACCTGGTGGCAACATATGCTGCAGGAATGGAAATCGCCAACGCGAGGGCGATAGATCCGCCAGCGTAGATAAGGGAGTTTACAAAAAACCGGATGTTCGTTGAAGTCAGCAGGCCTGCATAGCCCTCGAATGAGATCGGGTCCGGAATCCATCTCGGCGGGAATTCAAGGGTATCCGAGGCCGTTTTCAGCGAGGTGGATACGATCCATGCGACAGGCGGTAGAACGATCGCAGCTGAGAGGGTGACGTATGCCCAGGCCGGAACCGCCCGAAGGGCCGCGCCGACGCGGCCTTGGCGACGTGAAGTTGTGGTGCTCACAGGCTTTCCTTCCGTCGGAAGCGAATCGCGACAAGAGTGAGGACAATGTTTACGGCAAAAAGGAGGATGGCCGTTGCTGATGCCCCGGAGAGATCGAACTTGTCGAACATCTGGTTGTAGACCCGCATTGACAGCGTCTCGGTCGATCCGATGGGACCGCCTCGTGTCGTCACCAGGATGATGGTGACCATCTGTACATAGAGCATGAGTAGAACGATCACGACGGAGACGATGGTGTTGCGCAGGTGAGGCAACGTGATGTTCACAAATGCATGCCGGATCCCCCCGCCGTCCACTTTGAGGCTTTCGTACAATTCCCCTGGAATGGTTTGAAGGGCGCCGAGAAAGAGAAGCATGGCTTGCGGGTAGGACCACCATGCCGTCATCAGAGTCACGGCAACGAGCGCACTGTTCGGGGACGAGAAGACATCAGTAGGACCGAACCCAAGGGATTTAGTGATAGCTGAGGCCGGACCGTAATTGGGGTTGAGAAACCACAGCCAGATTGTTCCTGCTGTGGCCTGGGACATGAGCCACGGCAACAGGAAGAGGCTGCGGACGGAGCGCTTGAATCGGTGCAGGTTGTTCAGCACAATCGCAGACAAGAGCCCCGCGGGCAATGCAATGACCAGCGCCCCGAGCGAAAATACAAGGGTTGTCCAGATGCGACCGGGAAGATCGGAGTCTGAGAACAGCTTGGTAAAAGAGTTAAGACCGGAGAATTTTCCGATCTGGTAATACGAAGTCTCATGAAGCGCCGTCCATGCCGTGTAGATGAGTGGTCCAACAAAGACAAAGAGGAACACGGCAGTGACGGGGACGACGTACAACCAGACCATGCGGTCCTTACGAGCCCGGCGGGAAGCCTGGATGCCTGTGGGCGGGGTGGCCGTCTGAGATGAAGTGCGGGTCGGGCTGTTTGTTGACATTATCTCTCCCTTCCGAGGGGAGCCTGATTCGTCAGGCTCCCGACGGACGTTGGGGGCTATTTCTTGTTGGCCGCATCCTGGGCGGAACGGATAAATTCGCTGCCCGATGTACCGTTGAGGGTCAGTTTCTGTCCGGATTGGGAGAGCCCGGTGGCCAGCGAGGTCCAGCTATTGGAGTACGTGCGGGGTTTGCTGTTGCTCTTGACGTAGGCGGCGATGTCGTTCACCGTTTTCGCTTCGGGCGTGGAGAAGAATGGCTGCTCATAAGTGGCAGCGCGTGTGGGGACCTCACCGCCGGTGGCCATCTTTGCCCCGGCTTCGGGACCGGTCATGTACTCGATGAATTTCCAGGCCGCCTCTGTGTGCTTGCTTCCCGAGCCTATTCCCAAAGTCCACCCGATGGTGGTGCCGGTGGTGTCGCCAGTGGATGCCTTTGGCAGGGAGGTCCACTTGAGGTCCGGGTTCTGCGAGCCGAAGGAAACGGCCCGTTCCGTGCCGAGGACTGCCATTGCGACAGTGCCGCTGGCCATGCCGTCTGCTACGGTGCCGTACGTATCGGAAACGACATTGCTACCCAGAGCCTTTGCGTCCCGGAGCTTGGTGAGGAAGTTGCCAAACTCCTCGCCCTTCTTTGTCGCAAAATCTGCTTGTCCGTCCCCAGTCCATATTTCCTGATCAACCTGCGTCATGAAGCAGTTGAAGAAAGTGCTGATGATGGCTGAGTTATCGGTGTCCGAGAACCCGGTTCCGAACCCGGTGAACCCAGCTGCGGCAGCTTTTCGTGCAACGTCGACGACTTCCTCGTAGCTGGTTGGAGTGGCCGCACCGATCTGAGAAAGAATCTTTTGGTTGTAGTAGAGGGCGCAGGTCCGGTATTCATAAGGCACTGCGACCTGCTTGCCGTCAGGACCGGCAAGAGTGTCGGTGGGGCGAAGCCAGTCCTTGACTTTGGACGAAGCATCAGGCAGCGGCGAGTAGACGCCGGCGCCTGCCATTTGGGGGACGAGCGGGGTGAACATCTTAAATACATCCGGCGCCTGACCGGCCGCTGCTGACTGCGGCAGCCTGTTCAGCATGTCGCCCAATGAAACAACGGAGAGGTTGATCTTGATGTCCGGATTTGCCGCCTCGAAATTGGCGATATTTTCCTTCAGGGCTTTTGAGCGCGGATTAGCCTGGCTGGGATCGAGGAAGTCCCAGTAATTGAGCGTCACCGGCCCCCCAGATTCCGGAGTTGAGGGGGAGCAGCCGCTGAGAGCAAGGCTGGCTACGACTGCTGTGACGAGTGCCAAGCCCCATCGCTTCTTTATCATGAATCTCTCCTGTGTACTGGGTTGCTGATGCGGGAGCATGCCGTATTCAAAACGACGCCTGCTGAATGTGGGGCTACCGAAGGTCCGGGGATGAGCGAGTTGATCATCGAGTCTCTCCTTTGAGATCGGTTGCATTGACGAGCAGTGAGATCGGTTGCTGAGATCGGTTGCAATAAACATAGGGCTGCAGGGAGGCCCTGTCAAGGATTCTTTTAGTGCGGAACTTGGGGGTCCGGAGTTCTCGATCGTCTCGAATATTTTGTCTGTGGTCTGCTGCGATCGGGCTCTATCCGTTTCTTGCCACACCCAGTGCGCCTACACGCGTTGCGTGGTGGACCACATGTTCCGCAACTATGATGGCGTCCTCAAGGTCGAGGGCGAAGTTGGCAACAAGAAGACCTACGGCCCCCGCGTCTGGGGCGCCGTGGCGGAGGCCGGGCTCGCTGGCCGGATCGTTGACGCAGCTCAGCAGCTTGGTTCCGTGGGCAGGACCTTCTAGGCGGCAGCTAAGATGCCGCAGGCGAACCGGTATTCGGGTTTTCAGCTGGAAGTAGCCGGGTCTGGGCCCACAGCTTAGTCTCTTACATCTTCGGCGAGGATACGTATCGGATGCGTGGGCATGCCTTGACGAGGGCGTGCCGGCTTCCCGAGTCGGGGTGCGAATCTAGGAAATCCCTGTAGTTACGTGCGTCCTACTGGCTGTTTGTTGCCTATGGAGAGTTCCACGAAAGGGGTTAAGGTCGGCCGCGCTGGGACTGTGCTGACGGGAGAGGACGAAGCGGGCATGTGCTCTGGCTATGACCGGTGAACCCATCCGGCGCCGCCGCACACATAGACCTCACCCTAGCGAAGGATGAGGCGCCCCCGAATGAACGACAACGCAGTGCCGATACTGCTCGGCACTTTCCGGCAGGCCGAGTACTGGGTGGACCGCAACGGTACCAGACACGCCCTGGTCGACATGAGACGTGACTAGCTGGAGAACGTGCTCTGGTTTCCCGCGGGCCCGACCCGAAAAATTCTTCGAAGCCGCGTTCCTGGAAGAAAACAACCGGCTGTTCCGGGCTGGCTTCGACCCTCTCGTGGATTTCCAAGGACCAGTCCTCGTTCTGGAGTCAACGACGCCTTGGAATGGTCCCCGAAAGGAACAGACTTGGGCGTCCACACTGCCGAACACCTTGCCTTAGTTGCGGATCAACTCAATCGCCGGCCACATGAAGTCTTGGGCTGGGAGAGTTTCCCTGGCCGGCAAGCAGTACCGGGCGGCACTGACCGGCAGCCGGTGGCCGTACGAGGTCCCCAAGGAAGGCCTGGGAATCGGCCGGCAGCTGGGCTGGCGGACCAGGAAACTCACCAATGACAGGCAGATAGGATCAATACCGTGACCACGGACGAAGAGCACTTCCGGCTGATAGTGAACCGCCCCTACTACTACGGGTATCCGATGACGGGTAAAACCGTGTACGCCTACACCAAAGAGGAATGGGGCATCGGGGCCAGTTCAGGCGGCGGGGATCATAAACTGATCCGGTCCTTCTACTTCAGCCTTCTGGCAGCTGTCTTCATTTTTCTCCCGGCAACCCTGGCGTGCCTGATCTTCGGAGTCCTGGTCCTGTTCAAGATGCCGCTCCTGACGCTGGTCATGCTGTTCTTCGGCGCCCTCTTCGGCCTCGGCGTCCTCCAGGGCTACTTCAATGTCAAAGAAGAGTGGCAGGGACGGAGGGCCCGGAAGCTCACTGGCCTGCCGAAGCCCTGTTGGCGGGCTGCCGACGACCACGCCTACGAATGGTTTCTGGCCCACCCCGACAACCGCATCCCGATGACGCTGGAATACTTCCCGAATTCGGTCCAACTTCGAAAGGAAGCGGGCCTTCTCGACCGCGGGGATTAGAGTGATCCGGCGGAGACTGCAGGCCTTATAGAAGACCAGGACGGCGGCCACAGCCGCGCCAGCGCTCACGGCGGCACCTACGACGAGGCCGAAGTTTGTCGCCGTGGTGAGCGCCATTTTCAGGGCTCGAACGGAGCCGTGCCCTTGCCACCTGCCGCCGACGAGAAGATAGTGGAGGAATTGACCACTCCGGCAGGAGGACCGCATTGCTGCTGGAAAAGGGTGCAGAGCCAACCGGCCTGTTACGTGGCCGAACGGCCTTGGTCTACGGCGCCGGCGGCCCGATCGGCGGTGCAGTGACATCGCTGGGCTCCGCCGAGCTCGGACGGAAGCCGAGGGGACGCCGACGGTTAAGGTAGTCGTTGCCAGACACCTGGCTCTCTTTCCTGCCGATGCTGCTTACCGTCGAGGGGGTGCTCTGGTCAGGCGGTGGACGTGATCGGCGTGTCCGTTATTCAGCCGATCCATTTCCGGCCGCTCCAGGGCCACGGTTCCGGGTGGAAGCCGACTTGCCAGACCTTGCCGGCGGCCCTGGCCGCAGTCAGTTGTGCAGAAACCACGCGGTCAGCCTGCGGCCGCGAGCGCGTGTGCGGCGGCCAGGACCTGCGGGCAGGCGTCGTCCAGCTTGCCTGCGCGGAGCAGGCGCATCACGTCGGCGGAGGGTTTCCGTTCCCCGTCCGCCCATTGCCGGACGGCCCGGGCTTCCTTCACGGCCCCGATGTACGCGACCAGTTTCGCTCCCAGCAGGTCTTTCACAGCCCTCGCCAGCACGTCGTCGGGCAGCCGGATGGAATAGCGTTCTGGCACCGGTAACTGGCGGCCGCCATGTGCGTAGTCGGACCATGTTGGAAGAATCATGGCGCTGGACCTGATGCGAGCTGACAGACTGTGGACATGGCCAGGGGAACTCTTCGCATATTTCTGGGTGCGGCGCCAGGGGCGGGCGTGACTTTTGCGATGTTGCAGGAGGCCCACCAGATGGTGACCAGCGGCAGGGATGTTGCTGTGGGCATCGCTTTGGACCATGGCCGGGTGCAGACACGGGAGCTGCTGAGGTACCTTGAGACGGTGGCCCCGATGTCGGAGGAACACAATGGTTCTGACCGGCCGGAGATGGACGTCGACGCCGTGTTGGCCCGGCATCCCGAGGTTGCTGTCGTTGATGAGTTTGCCCACGCTAATGCTTCCGGATGCAGGAATCGTTACCGGTGGCAGGACATCGAGGAGCTGCTCAGCGCGGGCATTGATGTGCTCTCCACCATCAGTATCCAGAACCTGGCATCTCTGGAAGACGTCGTATCCGGCATCACTCAGGTGACGCAAAAGGAAACGGTGCCCGATGAGATCGTTCGCGGGGCAGACCACATCGAGCTCGTGGATATTTCTCCGGAACTACTGCGTCAGCGGATCGCGGATGGGAACATTTATCCCCGAGGCGCGGTTGACGCCGCCCTGGCTAATGAATTCCGGCTTGGCAACCTCATCGCGTTCCGCGAGATGGCACTGATCTGGCTCGCGGACAGGGTGGATGAGGGGCTCGCGAAATACCGGGCCAGCCATGGCATCACAGAGAACTGGCCGGCCAGGGAACGCATCGTCGTCGGTGTCGCGGGAAATCCTGGGGACGATGCGATCATCCGGCGCGCATCGAGGATTCTTTCGAGGGTCAATGGCGGTGACTTTCTGGCCGTTCATGTCCGCCCTTCGGCCGGCCGGCCCAAGGAATCGCTGTCAGCCCTGGCAGAGCAGCGCCAACTCGTGACAGGCCTCGGTGGCAGCTTCCACACCATCTCCGGCGAGGACGAAGCAGCGGCTTTGTTGGAGTTTGCCCGCAGTGTCAACGCAACCCAGCTCGTCATTGGGATCTCTCGGAGCCGGTTTCCCAACCGTCTGCTTGGCAGGGACGTCCCATCCAAAGTAGTTCGGGGTTCCGGAGACATTGACGTCCACATGGTTTCCCACCCTTCAGCCGCTGGCGGACTGCCGAGGGCAAACCCGTGGGGGCTGGGCAGTGCCAGGACAACAGCCGGTTTTATCCTTGCGGTGCTCATCCCGGCCCTCGCCACATCCGTTCTGTCATTGACTCCGGAACTGAACTTGGCCACCCATGTTCTGGTGCACCTCACCGGAGTAATGGCGGTGGCGTTTATCGGAGGTCTCTGGCCGGCCGTGCTGGCAGCGCTCCTCGATTCATTGCTGCTCAATTACTTCGAGACCGACCCGGTCGGAACATTGCGCATCAATGACCCGCAGAATCTCTTCGCGCTCCTGGTATTCCTGGGCGCGGCCATCACGGTGGCCCTGCTGGTAGGACTTTCGGCGAAGCGAACGCAAGAGGCTGCCCGAGCCCGGGCTGAGGCGGCAACCCTGGCGGATTTGGCCAGGGACGCACTCATCGAAGATGACACCATAGCGGCGTTTCTGGACAAAGTCCGTGAGACCTTCCATGCCGGCTCGGCGGGGCTATTCACCAGGGAGGACACTGGCAGCGAGTGGGAACTGCAGGCAAATGCAGGAGAGGTCCCGCCTGCGCCACCGGGCGCGGAGGAACCCGGCAACGGCGCTTATGCACTGGCGGATCAGCAGACAGCCCTAGCGGTCTCCGGCAAAACCCTCACCGGCGGGGACCGGCGACTGCTGACAGCGCACGCGGCCCACCTGCTCCTGCTTCGGGAGCGACATGCACTTCAGCTCAGGCTGAAAGACACCACGCGGATGGCTGAGGGCAATAGTATCCGGACATCCATCCTGCGCGCCGTCAGCCATGACCTCCGGACACCGTTGGCAGGTATCAAGCTTGCGGTCACCTCGCTGCAGCGCCAAAAAAGACGGCTTCCGGAAGAGATTCAGAATGAAATGCTGGACACCATTGATTCCTACACCGACCGCCTTGATTCCCTGATCGGCAATCTCTTGGACATGTCCCGAATATCGAGCGGATCCGCTGCTCCGCTCACATCCCCGGTGACCTGGCGCGACGCCATCGAAGACGCCCTGCGAGGGCTCCCTCAACGAAATATACGCGTCGACCTGGCCCCCAACATGCCCCCCATCGACGCAGACCTTGGCATGCTGGAACGCGTCATCGCCAACATCGTCGAGAACGCCCTGAAATATGCAGCCGGTTCCGATATCGTCATCGTCGGCCCATCCACCGGATCGGGGGCCTCCACCATCAATGGTCGCCCTTGCGGCGAACTACGGATTGTGGACCATGGCCAGGGTGTGCCTGCAGAGGACGTGGTCGCCATGTTTGAGCCGTTCCAACGGCTGGATGACGCGCCGGAAGGACTCGGTATAGGACTGGGACTTGCCGTTGCCAAGGGGTTCACCGAAGGGATGGGCGGACAGCTGACGGCGGAGGCGACGCCGGGAGGGGGGCTGACGGTCGTGATCCGGCTGCCCCTTTCCACCGGCCCTCAGCTCACCCGCACCGAACCGCATGGCAAGGGAAGCGGCACGCCATGAGGACTGTACTTGTCGTGGATGATGAGGCCCAACTCCTGCGCGCGTTGCAGGTGAACCTCCAGCTTGAGGGCTACCAGGTACTCACTGCGCTGGACGGGACAACGGCGCTCCTGCACGCCGAAAGAAACCACCCGGATCTGATCGTCCTGGACCTGGGTTTGCCGGATATCAACGGAGTGGACGTCATAACCAGGATCCGCCGTTCCAGCACCACACCGATCATTGTCCTCTCGGCCCGGCACGGGTCCGTGGACAAAGTCCGGGCCCTCGACGCCGGAGCGGACGACTATGTCACCAAACCCTTTGGGCTGGACGAACTCCTCGCACGGTTGCGGGTCGCCGAACGCCGCCTGGGCACATCTGACGCGCAGGAACGGACCGTTGACGTCGGGGACTTCGCAGTGGACCTCGCAAACCGCAAGGTGATCCGCGACGGAGTAACAGTACGGCTCACCCCGAGGGAGTGGGCCATCCTGGAGCTGCTGGTTCGTAACCCCGGACGGCTCATCACCCAGCAACAAATGCTGGCCAAGGTCTGGGGCCCTGGTTACGAGGGTGAGACCCACTATCTGCGTGTCTACATGGGACAGCTGCGGCGAAAACTCGAAGCCCAGCCAGCTCGGCCCAGTCACCTGCTCACCGAAGCCGGGATGGGCTACCGCTTCGAACTATAACGCCGCTGCAAGATACCCGGATCGCCGCCCGGCCGCTCCGGGCAAAGGTTACGACGGCGGTGTAAATGATTCGTCAATAAATCCACTTTCTGCGATTCGGTGCTCTTCGCCGGTGTTAGCTTCGGCATTATCGGCGGTGCGGTGCGGTGCGCCGCGCGGAAAGGAATCCATGACCACGTTGAGCAGGCCCCCGGCTGATCCATCGGCCCTCAAACCCGCCGGCAAGCAGGCCCTGAAGAACTGGTTGCTGTTCGGACTCCAGGACAGCAAGGGCACCCACCTTGGTCCTGGCGGCATCACCACTGCCCACGAGAAGAAGCACCCCTGGTGGCAGGTCATGTGCCTGACCGGCGTCGACTACTTCTCCACTCTGGGCTACCAGCCGGCCATCGCTGCCTTGGCCGCAGGCGTGATTTCACCGCTGGCAACAATGGTCCTCGTCGCCGTCACCCTGCTCGGCGCACTGCCGGTCTACCGCCGAGTCGCGGGGGAAAGCCACCGCGGCGAAGGTTCCATCGCCATGCTTGAACGGCTCCTTCCCCGCTGGGGCGGCAAACTCTTCGTCCTGATACTGCTCGGATTCGCTGCAACCGACTTCATGATCACCATGACTCTTTCTGCCGCGGACGCCAGCGCACACCTAATTCAGAACCCCGTCGCCCCCGGATGGCTGCAGGGCCAGAACATCCTGGTCACCCTCGTCCTGTTGGCACTGCTGGCGGCGGTCTTCCTACGCGGCTTCAAGGAAGCCATCGGGGTTGCCGTCACGCTCGTCGTCCTCTACCTGGGCCTCAACGCCGTAGTTGTCGCCGCTACCCTCATAGAGGTGTTCAACCACCCGGTTGCCATGGGTAATTGGTGGACGATCCTATGGACCTCGCACGGGGACCCGTTTATGGTCGTGGGAATCGCCCTGCTCGTCTTTCCTAAACTTGCCCTCGGCCTGTCCGGCTTCGAAACAGGAGTAGCCGTCATGCCGCAGGTCAGCGGTGACGAAACCGACACCGAGGAAAACCCTGCGGGCCGTATCCGTGGCACCCGCCGTATGCTGACCACCGCTGCCGTGATAATGAGCTGCTTCCTGGTCACCACCAGCTTCATCACAGTCGTCCTGATACCCGAGCAGGCATTCCAGCCCGGCGGACAGGCCAACGGCCGTGCCCTGGCCTTCCTGGCACACGAATACCTCGGCGTCGGATTCGGCAGCATCTACGACATCAGCACCATCGCCATCCTGTGGTTCGCCGGCGCCTCAGCGATGGCTGGACTACTGAACCTGGTCCCGCGCTACCTGCCCCGATACGGCATGGCACCGGAATGGGCCAAAGCCGTCCGCCCCCTGGTACTGGTGTTCACCCTGATCGGTTTCCTCATCACTTACCTCTTCGAGGCCGACGTCGACGCCCAAGGGGGCGCATACGCCACCGGCGTCCTGGTCCTGATGACCTCAGCAGCAATCGCCGTGACCCTATCGGCCCGCCGCCGCAACCAGCGCAAACGCACCATCGGCTTCGGCGCCATCTCGGTGGTTTTCACCTACACCACCATCGCCAACATCTTTGAACGCCCCGAAGGCATCAGGATCGCCGGGATCTTCATCCTGGGCATCATCGTGATCTCCCTGCTCTCCCGCGTCCGCCGTTCCTTCGAACTGCACGCAACCCACGTCCACCTGGACCGGCAGGCCCTGGAATTCATGTCCGACACCCTCGAAGGGCCTATCGCGATCATCGCCCACGAACCACTCCGGCTCAGCGCCGACGCCTACCGGGAGAAGCTCACCTCTGCCATTGAGGTCAGCCACCTGCCCTTGGAAAACGAAGCCCTGTTCCTTGAAGTGATCGTCGATGACTCCTCGGACTTCGAAACGGAACTGCAGGTGCACGGAGTGATCCGGCACGGCTACCGGATTCTGGAAGTGCACGGGCCCGTCGTCCCGAACACCATCGCTTCGGTGCTACTCCACATCCGCGATGCCACCGGGCTCATGCCACACATCTACTTCCGTTGGACGGAAGGGAACCCGGTCACCAACCTCCTGCGGTTCCTGTTCCTTGGCGAAGGCGAAATCGCTCCCGTTACGAGAGAAGTGCTCCGGGAAGCAGTACCCGATGTCACCCAACGCCCCTGGGTCCATGTTGGCTAACGACGAGCGTTGGCGTGAGGGCGGATTGGGGGAGCGCCGACCATCCGGGCTGAGGTTCGCCGCAGCTGCCGAGAGCGTCGAAGGCTACGGTGGCCGCGGCGTGGACGGCATCGCCTACCGGCCACCGGGCGACTACCTCTTCAAGGACAAGTCTGGCGGGACCTGGTGGATCATTTTCCACCCATTTCCGACCGATGACGCCCACACCTCCCGCCACGGCGGAGACGTCTTGGCATGCAGCGAATCCCACGAGGAATTAATTCACGTTCGAGTGCTCGCTGCCAACGTCAGCCGTGCAGAGGCCGATGCGGCCTTCCGGGACAACATGCCAACCAGCTATGAGGAAGCGGAAAAAGTTGCCGCACAGATCGGGGCAGGCCAGTTGCCACGTTGACGAGAATCGGTGGCAAGAAACAGACACACCTGGGGTCTCGTAATACAACAGTTTTCCACGACATCCAGGAGTTCCTTGCTCAGCAGATCCCGTAATCGGGCAGCACGCGGATCCTCAAAACTGACTTCTTGGAGATTCAGAGCCAATTCCTGAGCCGACACGAGACCTTTCTTCAGAGTAGCGTGGAATCATGCCGTCGGACCCCTGGAAGAAGGAGTCGACGGCGGCCGAAGCGACAGCCTCCAGTATGACGTCATGGTACTGCTTTGGGCCGCTCAGTGGCGCGCACCAGCCACTTTCCGCAACCGCGGATGTGTATTCTGCCTGCAAATCAGGCAGTGGTGTTTGGTTGCCCGTCGGTCCGCCCTGAGTGGTTTGTTCCCTATGTTGACGATCGATGTGATGAACGATACAGTTCATCTCAAGTTATACGAATAACTACCAGAAAATCGATTGGCCCAAGGAGGTGCCCATGGCTGGATCACGGCCAAAGTCGGGACCGACGATGCATGATGTCGCCGCCGCTGCCGGCGTCTCGCAGGCCACGGTGTCCCTGGTTCTGAATTCGGCGTCCGGGTCGCGCTTTTCCGAGGAGACCCGTAAGCGGGTTCGTGACGCTGTGGATCGGCTCGGCTACCGCACCAACGCCCATGCCAAAGTTCTTCGCGACGGCGTGGCCGGCATGATCGGATTCATTGGCGACTCCGTTGCGACCTCCCCTTTTGCCGGGGCCATCATCGAGGGAGCGCAGGAACGGGCCTGGGAGGACGGGCTCCTCCTGCTGACAATGAACACCGGCGGAGACAAAGACCTTGAAGCCGCGTCCCTGGACACCATGCTCTCCTACAAGGTCGCAGGAATTGTCTACGGCGCTATGTATCACAGGCGGCTTGACGTTCCGGAAGCCCTGGCGGGCGTGCGGTCGGTGGTACTGAACTCCCAGGACCGGGCCCGCCGCCTCCCGAGCGTCGCCCCCGACGAAGTCAAGGGCGGTTATGCCGCCACGCGCCGGCTGCTTGACGCAGGGCACCGCCGGATAGGGCTGATCAACATCGAGACCTTGGAGAGCGGGCTGCCTGCTGCTGTCGGCCGTTACGAGGGCTACGCCGCAGCCCTCGAGGAGGCAGGTCTGGACGTCGATCCCGCTCTGGTCCGTTTCGGCGGAGGAGGAGAGGAAGACGGTTACCGGTACGCCATGGAGCTAATGACTGCCCCGAAGCCACCGACAGCCATATTCTGCGCGAACGACCGGACCGCTTGGGGGGCCTACCAGGCCATCTCGGACCTGCGCCTCTCGATCCCCGGCGACGTCTCGATAGTCGGATTCGATAACCAGGCCATCCTGGCGCCCCACCTGCGACCCGGTCTTACCACCCTTGAATTGCCGTTCGTCGCCATGGGCCGGCGTGCGGTTGAACTGATCCTCCAGGACGCGGAACCCGATGGCCGGGTCGAGCTGATGGACTGCCCTCTGATTGAACGGAATTCAGTGACTCATCCTAAGGAGATGCCATGAGCCGCACCATACCGGCCCGACGCGGGCGTCCGTCGGCGGCGCCGTTGCCGCTACAAAAAATTTCTCTTTCGCTCCGCCTGAAGAGAATTTCCCGGGCCTGGCAGTTATACGTATTACTAACCCCCTCCATCATCTACATACTGGTCTTCAAGTACTGGCCAATGTATGGCGTACAGATCGCGTTCAAGAACTACAACCCCGTAGACGGGTTCACCGACAGCCCCTGGGTGGGCCTGACGCACTTCATCAGGTTCGTAAACTCCTACCAGTTCGGCCAGGTCGTCGGAAACACACTCTGGATAGCGGTCCTCGGCCTTTTGCTGGCTTTTCCGGTCCCCATCATTCTGGCGTTGCTGGTCAACCAGCTCCAGAGTGAGAGGTTCAAGAAGTTCACCCAGACCGTGCTCTATTCGCCCGCTTTCATTTCCACCGTCGTGGTGGTCGGCATCATGTTCGTGGTCCTGTCCCCCCGATCCGGGCTCGTCAACAACGCAATTCAGCTGGCCGGCGGCGAGCCGATCTTCTTCATGGGCTCCGCGGAGTGGTTCCGCCCCATCTACGTGATCTCGGATGTCTGGCAAAACGCCGGATTCTCCATGATCGTGTACCTGGCAGCCCTGGCGGCCATTGACCCGGCGCTCCATGACGCGGCCAAGGTCGACGGCGCCTCCAAGCTCCAGCGCATCCGGCACATCGACCTGCCGGGCATCATGCCCGTCGTGACGATCCTGTTCATCCTGGCTATCGGCAACCTGCTGAACGTCGGTTTCGAGAAGGCGCTGCTGATGCAGACGCCTTTGAACCTCTCGACCTCGGAGATCATCCAGACCTACGTCTACCACGCGGGCCTGCAGCAGGCGCAGTTCAGCTACTCGGCCGCCATCGGCCTGTTCAACTCCCTCCTCAATCTGGCGCTGCTGCTCGTCTTCAACACGATTGCGCGCCGGGCCAACCAAGCGACCCTGTGGTGATGCCGAAATGTCTCTGACAACCAACCCCCGCACTATCGACAACCCGACCGTGAACCGCGGCCGCCACCCGCGCCCCAAGCCGACGCTCCGGGACAAGTACGGTGACCGCGTCTTCAACATCGCCGCCACTACCGTCCTGCTGCTGTCCATCCTGGCTGTGGTTTACCCGCTGTACTTCATCGTCATTGCCTCCATCAGCGACCCCAACGCTGTCTACGAGGGCAAGGTCTGGCTGTTCCCCTCCGGGGTAACCACTGAAGGCTACGAGCGGATCTTCGCCGACAGCCGGATCTGGAACGGCTTGGGCAACACCGTCGTCTACACCGTCCTCGGCACCGCCATCAGCGTCAGCACCATCCTGTGCGGAGCGTACGCGCTGTCCCGTAAGGACATGCCCGGACGCAAGATCCTGATGCTCCTTTTCGTGATCACCATGTTCTTCGACGGCGGCCTCATCACCAAATACCTGGTCGTCCGGGACCTGGGCATGCTGGACACAGTCTGGGCGGTGGTACTGCCGGGCGCCGTGGGCGTGTGGAACCTGATCATCGCCAGGTCCTTCTTTGAACACACCATCCCGAACGAACTGCGCGAAGCTGCGCAGATGGACGGGGCCACTGACTTCAAGTTCTTCTTCCAGATGGTGCTTCCCCTGTCCAAGCCACTGATCATGCTCATGATCATGGTCCACGTCGTGGCGCACTGGAACTCGTTCTTCGACGCACTGATCTTCCTGAACGATGACTCCAAATACCCGCTGCAGCTCGTGCTGCGCAACATCCTCATCCAGTCAGATGTCTCCTCCACCGGAACCACCGGCGGGGACATCGAATCCTATGCTGCCGCGCAACGCATCGCAGAGCTCACCAAGTACGCCATGATCGTCGTCTCGAGCCTGCCACTCATGATTGCCCTGCCATTCATGCAGAAGCACTTCACCAAGGGCGCCATGATCGGCGCCGTCAAATAACTCCTCCCCAATACCTCCCGGGCGTCCGCCCTCGGACGCCAGCAAACCCACCTCAGAATAGGAAGACCATGGCAATCAGCCGCAAATACACCGCCCTCGGCGCCATCCTGGCCGGAACATTGACGTTCACCGCCTGCTCCGGCGGCGGCTCAGGCACCACCGAGATCAAGGACGCCTCCGCCGACTTCGGTTTCCAGGAAACCGGCTTACCGATCGTCAGCAAGCAACTCACCCTCAAGTTCTCCGGCACGAAAGCGGCGCTGGCGCCGGACTACAACACCATGACCGTGGTCAAGGAATGGGAAAAGGCCACCAACATCCACGTCGACTGGGAAAACCTGCCCGAGACGGTCTTCCAGGAAAAGAAAAACCTCATCCTCGCCAGCGGAGACCTGCCGGACGCTTTCTTCAACACCGGCCTCACCGACGCCGAGATCGCCACATACTCCGCCAGCGGCACCCTCATCCCGCTCGAGGGACTCATCGAGAAGAACGCACCCAACCTCTCCAAGCTGCTCTCGGAACGCCCCGACATCAAGGCAGCCATCACCTCCTCGGACGGGCATATCTACTCCCTGCCTTCGGTGGAAGAGCTTGGCCTGGTCCAGTTTCCCAACGAGCTGGCAATCAACACCTCCTGGCTGAAAAAGCTCAACATCCCGATGCCGAAGACCATCGATGAGTTCCATGACGCCCTGCTCGCGTTCAAAACACAGGACGCGTCCGGGACCGGCAAGACAATCCCGTTGAGCTTCATGCCCGGTTCATGGTGCGGGGACATCGTTGACCTGATCGCCGCCCTCGGCGGAGTGCCGGACAACATGGACCACCGGATCGTCCAGGACGACAAAGTCATCTTTACCCCCACGCAGGACGGCTACAAAAAAGCCATCCAGACCCTGCACGAGTGGTACCAGGAGGGCCTGATCGACCCGGAATCCTTCTCCCAGGATGACAAGGCGTACCTGGCCAAGGGCAAAGCGGCCACGGAAAACCTCGGCTCGTTCGTCTGGTGGGAAGTCCCCGAAATGGTCGGCGCGGACCGTGCCGGAAACTACTCCCTCGTCTCAGTCCTGGAAGGTGTGGACGGCAAGCGGATCGCCAGCCAGTCCAACAACCAGGAAATCGCCCGCGGCGCATTCGCCATCACCCGGGCCAACAAGTACCCGGCAGCAACCGTGCGCTGGGCCGACAACCTCTACGACCCCATCCAGTCAGCCCAGGCCAACTGGGGGCCGATCGGTGAAACCCTCCAGAAAGACGCCAGCGGCCTGCTGACCCAGATCCCGGCGCCGGCCGGGACCAGCGAAGGCGAACGCCGCCAGAAGGTCGCCCCGGGCGGGCCGAAGGCCAACACCGCCGAGAACTTTACAACCGTCGTCGCCCCCGAACCGCGCGCCGCGGAACGCCAGAAAACCGTCGAGGAAAATTACAAGCCCTTCGCCGGCAACGACGGCTACCCCCCGGTGGCACTGTCTACCGAGGAACTCCAGCAGATCACCAGCATCGAGACGGACACCGCATCCCTGGTGAAGCAGAACATCGCCAAATGGATCGTCTCCGGCGGCATCGAGCAGGAATGGGACGGCTACGTCACCCAGCTCAAGAACGTCGGCGTCGAGAAAATGATCGAGGTCTACCAGCAGGCCTACGACCGCTACAAGAAGAACTCCTAACCCCAACAAGACGGGCGGGCCGGCCTACCGGCCCCCCCCCCCCCCCCCCCCCCCCCGCCCCACCTGAGGGAACCCTTGCAAACGGGGGCCCGCCAGACCTGCACAGAAACGAGAACCGTTCTTCATGACTGCCGCTACTGCCACGACAGCCGACACGTACCGGCCGGCCCTGCACTACGCCGCCCGGAACACCTGGCTCAATGACCCCAACGGCCTGATTCATCATGAGGGCGTCTTCCACCTCTACTACCAGAACAACCCCCTGGACAACGTCTGGGGAAACATGTCCTGGGGGCACGCCACCTCAACAGATCTGCTGACCTGGACCGAACACCCTGTCGCCATCGCCTGCGACGAGGAAGAAGACATCTTCTCCGGCAGCGTCGTGTTCGACCGGGACAACACCAGCGGATTCGGCACCGACTCGGCTCCGCCGCTCGTCGCCGTCTACACCAGCGCCTACAAACCGGCATCGGAACTTCATGGCGTGCAGGCCCAGTCCCTGGCCTACAGCCTGGACGGGGGCTACACCTGGACCAAGCACTCCGGAAACCCCGTTTTGAACCGGGGATCTGCTGAGTTCCGCGACCCCAAGGTCTTCCGCTACGACGCCGACGCCGGCAGCTACTGGGTCATGGTCGCCGTGGAAGCCACGGAGTTCCAGGTGGTCCTCTACAAATCCCACGACCTCAAGAACTGGCAGCTGCTGAGTGCCTTCGGCCCGGCAAACGCGACCGGCGGCGTCTGGGAATGCCCGGACCTCTTCCCGCTGCCCGTCGACGGCAACCCGGAAAATCTCAAATGGGTACTCACGGTAAACCTCAACCCCGGCGGCCCCAACAGCGGTTCGGCCGGGCAGTACTTCGTCGGGGACTTCGACGGGACAACGTTCACCTCAAGCACCACGGTCACGGAAGGTCTGCAGGATCCGGACAGGCTGGGGGAATACCAGTGGCTCGACTGGGGCCGCGACTACTACGCCGCCGTTTCCTTCAGCGACGCTCCCGACGACCGCCGCCTCATGATCGCGTGGATGAACAACTGGGAATACGCCAACCAAATCCCCACCTCGCCATGGCGCAGTCCCATGTCCCTGGTCCGTGAAGTGTCCCTGGCGAGCATGGACCGGAGCTGGTGTCTGGTACAGCAGGCCGCGGGAGATCTTTCCCCGTCCCCTGACGCTACGCCGTCGTTCGGCCTCGCGGCAGTCGAAATATCCGAAGGTCATCACGTCCTGGACGGCGCAGCCGGCAGTGTCCAACGCATCGACCTCGCTTTCACCCCGGGAACAGCCCACGAATTCGGGCTAGTCGTCCGCGGCGACCGAACACAGGGAACCCGTATCGGCATCCGGCCCACGGAAGGGCTCATCATCGTCGACAGAAGAGAATCCGGGCAAATAGATTTCCATGAATCCTTCGCTTCCCTTGACACCGCCCCGATCCGGACGAGCGGCGGATCCTACGAGCTCACCGTCTATGTGGACCACTGCTCCGTGGAGGTTTTCGCCCAGGGAGGCCAGGTCACCCTTACCGAACTGATCTTTCCCGCAGCCGCCAGCACCGAGGTCTCGCTCTACGCCATCGGGGGCACGGCAACACTCAACAGCCTGAGTATCACTCAATACGCATAGCTGGCACGAGCTTCCGTTCGAAGCGGCCGGCGCGCCCCGTCGACGCTCAACACCCCACCTGAAGAAAGACATGACATGCATTATCTCGAGTCCGCCGGACCGTCCCGGCAACTCCTGGACGTCGTTGTTGTCGGCGAGGCGCTCGTCGACGTCGTCACCTCACCGGAGGGGACGACCGAATACCCGGGCGGGTCACCGGCCAACGTCGCATACGGACTGGGCCGGCTCGGCGTCAACACCGGGTTGCTGACTGCCCTTGGCGAAGACCAGCGCGGTGCCGCCATCGAGCGGCACCTGCGCAGTGCGGGCGTAACGCTCCTTCCCGGCTCAAATTCCCTGGACCGAACGGCGACAGCGACCGCCACACTCGCCAGTGACGGATCCGCCAGTTACGACTTCGACATTTCCTGGGCCCTCGAACCAGTCGCTCCCGCCCACGTCCCAAAGGTGCTTCACACCGGTTCGATCGCCACGTTTCTGGCACCGGGCGCGGCCGCGGTCAAATCACTCCTGCAGCAGTGCCGCCACGTCTGCACGATCACGTATGACCCCAACATCAGGCCCGCCCTGCTCGGCAGCCACTCCGAGGCGAAATCCATCTTCGAAGACCTGGTGCAGCTCACGGACGTCGTCAAACTCAGCGATGAGGACGCCCAATGGCTCTACCCCCGGAAGACCTTGGATGACACCGCCACGCATCTCCTGGGCCTGGGCGCCGGTCTGTCTGTCATCACCAAAGGCTCGCAAGGTTCATTGCTCGCCACGGCTGCGACACGGCTGCACATCCCGTCCGTAGAAGCCGTCGTAGCTGACACTATCGGCGCGGGGGACTCATACATGGCTGCCCTCATCCTGGGGCTCCTCACCCGGGGGACTGACGGCCTCGCACCGGCTGTTCTGGAGCAGCTGGGGCGCACAGCATCCATGGCCGCGGCCATCACAGTGGGGCGCCCGGGCGCAAATCCGCCGACCCTGCAGGAACTCCGGGCCCATTTGCAGCCAGCATCTTAACCGGCGCCGCAAGACCCAACTTTTGACATCTCAAAATCCTCCCTCGCCGCCACCGGGCCGGCAGCCGCAGGCAACACCTGACTCCGAAAGGCACTACGAGCATGGAATACCGCAAACTTGGTTCTTCCGGCATGTACATCAGCGAACTGGCCTACGGAAACTGGGTCACCCACGGTGAACAGATCGACCAGGACACGGCCACGGCCTGCGTCCAGCAGGCCCTGGACCTCGGCATTACCACCTTCGACACCGCGGACACCTACGCCGGCACCCGCGCGGAGCGCACGCTCGGTGAAGCGCTCACCGGTGTGCGGCGTGAAAGCGTCGAGATCTTCACCAAGGTCTATTTCCCCACCGGCGAGGGCCGGAATGACCGCGGGCTGTCCCGCAAGCACATCATGGAATCCGTCAATGCCTCCCTGAAGCGGCTGCAGACCGACTACGTGGACCTCTACCAGGCCCACCGCTACGACTACGAGACACCCTTGAAGAAACCATGCAAGCCTTCGCCGACGTCATCCGTCACGGCAAAGCCCTCTATATCGGAGTCTCCGAATGGACCGTAGAAGAAATCCGCTCGGGCGCCGCCCTCGCCCGGGAACTAGGATTTCACCTGATCTCCAACCAGCCCCAGTACTCCCTGCTCTGGCGGGTCATCGAACAAGAAATCGTCCCCACCTGCGAAGAGCTGGGACTGGGACAGATTTGCTGGTCACCCATGGCTCAAGGCGTCCTCACCGGAAAGTACGCCCCCGGCCGGCCAGCCCCGGCAGCATCCCGCTTCACAGACGAGGGCGGCAAACTTAAGTCAGACAACCGCTACCTGACCGACAACATCCTCACCCGCGTCCAGCAACTCAAACCGCTCGCTGCCGAGGCCGGGCTGTCCATGCCCGCACTGGCTGTCGCCTGGGTACTTCAAAACCCCAATGTCTCTGCGGCCATCGTCGGAGCCTCCCGCCCGGAGCAGCTCATCGACACCGCCACCGCAGCCGGGGTAAAACTTGACCCGGCCCTTCTGACGCGGGTCGATGACATCCTGGACCCGGTCATCGAACGAGACCCCGCCAAGGTGGAGTCCTTCAAAACCCGCCCGTGAAAGGGAATGCCGGAGCTAAAAGGACATCGCTTCACGGAATCCTCGAAAAGCGACCGTCCACCGAAGCCTCGCCGCCCCGCGCTGCAATGTTGAACCGCGGCACCCGATCGTTGACAGCGAACCAGCGAACCAGCGCGACCGAGGGCTGCGCAGGTCAACAGCCTAATGGGCCGCTGACTGTGGACAAACTCCCTACATGAGGGTCCCTTCGGGGGCCATTTTTCTTGCTACCCGTTCATGGATACCTTCGGCGCGGCGTACATGACACTGCGGATTCTAAGCTTGATGTCCCGAGGCGAGGTACCTGCTGCTGTCTGGCTGGTCTTCCATATCGGTTCATTACCGGCCTGTTGGATGACTACATGACGGAAATGGTGTGACGCCGAAGCACTTATGGCGTTTGGGCAGCGAATTCCGCTCCCAGGAAAATCGCCAGCGGAGCTCGTGCTCAGGAATGATGAGCTCCGCCGCTACCTTCAGATCCATGCCATCAACGTGTACAGCCTGCGAAGCCTTAGCCGTAATTACCTTAGAACAGCGGCCAGGGCACCGCAGACATTTCCCCGCTCGGAGCCGGAAACCGCCCTGCCAGGCGCAATCGGGCGCAGCGCGCGGCTAGCGATGCGATTTCTTCGGCGCTGAGCAAGTCCGCCAGGTCCCGGCCCAGCCCACCGTGCAGTCCTTCGCTGACACGGTCTATGCCGTCGCGTTCCTCGGCGGTCAGAGCGTCTCCCAGCCATCCCCACAGCACCGTGCGCAGCTTGTGGTCACGGTGAAAGGTGAGCCCGTGGTCCACGCCGTGCCGGTGTCCGTCCGTCATGGCAAGGATGTGATCGCCTTTACGGTCGGCGTTGTTCACGACGACGTCGAACACCGCCATGCGTCTAAGCACCGGAGAGTCCTCGTGTATGAGGGCGACCATCCGTCCGTTCTCATCCTGACCCTCGAGGACGTGTTTCCAACCGGTCTCCGGTACGTCGTCCGACGCAACGAGGTCCACCGCGTTTTGGTCTGGGTCTGTCTCCTGCCACAGCTGCACCATCCCTGCGCCGAACGGACCATCGCGCAGCCAGGTGCGTGGCACCACGTTCCAGCCGAGGACCTCCGAAACCAGATAGGCGGCAACCTCCCGGTGGGCAAGGAAGCCGTCGGGAAAATCCCACAGCGGTTTCTCCCCGGCTATCGGCTTATAGACGACTGTCGTGTCGCCGATGCTGCCCAGAAATGTAGCGTTCGACGCCGTGGTGATGCGCCCAGTGAGCGTCAGCTCGGCCGTGAACAGGTCGGGCGCCGGCATCAGACCTCGGGCAGAGTGCAGACGTGCCCGTCGGCGTCTACGGGGTAACCGCAGAGCGGGCACGCGGGACGCCCGGCGCCCACAACCTCACGCGTGCGCTTAGCAAATGCGCGGGCGGTGCCAACCGGCATACGCACCAGCAGCATTTCGGGCACGTCAGCTTCGTCCTCAAGCGATTCGTCGTTGTTATCTGTGTCGACATCGGTGATCGGGTAGGCCTCTATCACGACCTGCGCCGTCGTCGGGTCCCAACCTAAACTCATGGCGCCGGTCCGAAACTGCTCCTGAACGGCCTCGAGCTGGTCATTGTCAACCAACTCAATGGGAGTACTGGTGGGAACGCTGTGGGGGTTGCCCTCGACGGCGAGAAGCTGGTCGAGAATTTCGTCGATCTTCTCCGCGAGCAGAGCCGACTGCTGCTTCTCCAGGGCAATACTCACGATCTGCGTCCCTGCCCGCACCTGCAGGTAGAACGTGCGCGCACCCGGAAGGCCAATGGTGCCAACGACGACCCGATCAGGCCAGGCAAACTCGTGAACAAGTGTAGGCATGTCAGTATTCTAGGCACATGAAGTTCATGGCGCCTTTTGCCCTGCACCGCCGCCCAAAGGCGCATCGCCAGACTGGATGCCGTTCGACAGCCACGACAGATCACCCGCGTCGGTGTTGGTCGCGTAAACGCTCGGCCGACTAGCGCCGTAGCGCACGATTGATACGGAGGCGGGGCCCACGTTAATACGCTGGAACAGGTCAAGATGCATGCCGAGCGCGTCGGCGAGGATTGACTTGATGATGTCACCGTGACTCACCGCCACCCACACTGCCCCTGGCCCGTACTCGGCTTCAAAGGCTGCATCGTGGCGTCGAATCGCTGCCACCGACCGAGCCTGCATCGCTGCCATGGATTCACCGCCGGGAAAGATGACGGCGGACGGTTGCGACTGAACAACCGGCCACAAATCCTCGGTCGCGAGATCACTGAGCGTGCGGCCCTGCCACTGGCCGTAATCGCACTCGGTGAGATCGAGATCGACCGGCGCGTACGGCGAGCCAGCCTGGCGATCGAGGATGAGCTGGGCGGTCTGCTGACAACGCTCAAGAGGGCTCGACACCACCCCGACCACTGGCACGGCCGCGAGCCGGTCTCCGGTCAGAGCCGCCTGGTCGCGCCCGGTCTGGTCCAGGCTGACGCCGACGGCCCGGCCGGCCAGCAGTCCAGTGGCATTGGCTGTGGTGCGGCCGTGCCGCACGAGAATAACTGTCGCCATTCACCCAGCCTAACCACCCGTTCGATGGCGGTGTGAACCGTACCGGGTCGCGCGTCGAAGTCGACCCCGTCCTGGAGGACGTCCTGTACCCGCTCCGCGTCGGATCCGCCGACGTTGTTGCCACCATTGTCGCGTCGCTCAAGGTCGCCCCCTCGAGCATCGCTGGCCCGAGGGATTCCCGCAATGGTGGCCGATGGCTACCATCGGGTAAGCGCAAGCTACTACACGGACGAAAACGCAGACATTCCAATAAAACTGGCTGACGCGCCGCGGTAACTGCCGCAAGCCAACCGCAATCCCGGTGGAAGGAGGAAGGTGTCGTTCTTTCAGCTTTCGCTGATCGCCGCGGTCGCGCTACTCGGACCGCTGCTGGCACTTCCCCGGAAATGGCATCTGCCCGTGGTGCTAGGGCAGTTACTGGCAGGTATCGCCATCGGGCGCACGGGGTTGGGTCTGGTCGACTCCTCGGACCCCACGTTCACCTTTGTGGCCGACGTAGGGTTCGCCCTCGTTATGTTCGTGGCCGGGACACATGTCCCAGTGCGGGACGAAGCCATCCGCCCGGCACTGGGCGCGGGCGCGCTGCGTGCCGGCATCGCCGCAGTGTTGGCGGCCGTCGTCGGTATCGTCACTGCCTTTGCGTTCGGCACCGGACATGCTCCCCTTTACATTGTTCTGCTCGCTTCCTCGTCGGCAGCCCTGGTCCTGCCGATCGTCGATTCGTTGCGGCTGAGGGGACCAAAGGTCCTGACGACGACGGCGCAAGTGGCGGTAGCGGACATCGCCTGCATTGTGGCGCTTCCGCTTGCTGTCGACCCACCCAACGCGCCGAGGGCCGCCGTTGGGGCAGCCGTCGTCGCGGCGTGCGCGGCGGTTTTGTTCTTTGTACTTCGCTGGCTGGAGCGCAGCGGCACGCGCGGACGGGTGCATGACCTGTCCGAGGATCGGAAGTTCGCCCTGGAGCTGAGGATCCAACTTGCTGTGCTCTTCGCGCTCTCCGGGCTTGCGGTGGCCGGCCACGTGTCCATCATGCTGGCCGGGTTCTCCTTCGGCCTGGTGGTTGCAGCGGTGGGCGAACCCAGGCGACTGGCTCATCAACTGTTCGCCGTCAGCGACGGCTTTCTAGGGCCGGTGTTCTTCGTCTGGCTGGGCGCATCGCTCGATCTGCGCACCCTTGCGATAAGCCCGAAAATGTTTCTCCTCGGTATTTGCCTGGGACTGGGAACCTTGCTGGTCCATGGAAGCCTTCGGCTACTCGGCCAGCCTCTGCCGCTGGCTATGCTTGCAGCGTCCCAGTTAGGAGTGCCGGTTGCCGCTGCCACAATCGGCTCCCAATTGCATTTGTTGGAACCGGGGGAGGCCGCGGCCATGATTCTCGGAGCCCTCATCACCATCGCGGCGAGCACCGCCGCCGGCTCACGGGCCGCCCGCACGTTTACGCAGGCCGCCTCCGCGCCGGAGGGTAACCCGTCCGGGGGCGGCCCGACCTTGGCTGCGTAGTTGGACAGGCTGCAGGCAACTTCCGACAGTCTCCGAGTTCCATGCTGTGGCCGGACCGTTCGGTAGCCCCCACCCAGGAGGGGCACGTTCCCGTTGTAAGCGGAGACGGCTCAGGTGAATGTGGGGCGATCAGGGCCTGAAAGGCTGACAGGACCTTGGAACGCCATGAAAAAGAAGAACCGCAGAGTTCCATCATTACTTGTTCACACCCGAACCCTTCGTCCTCAATGTGGGTGGTGCTGTTTCCGGTGACCTGCAAAGCCTGACCCGGTTTGATGTGTGTGATCATATGGTTCCCTTTGCTGCTCTGGTCGGCGATGGGTTCACGCGGTCTTGGTGATGCGGTAGAGGACCACCTGGTCGGGGTGGATCCGTGGGGAGGCCACGCCGACCTTCGCCAGGACGCTGCCTGGGAGGCTGGCTCCGGGAAATGTCACGTCATCCCGGGTGGCTCCGCGCAGGGAAGTGCGTTCGATCGCCTGGCCGGCGGCTGTTGGCGTACCCCACCATTCGGGCGGCAGGAGCCCGGCGGGCGTGGTCCCTGGGAAGACGGGTTCCACCAGGTACGTTGCGTCCGGGGCGAGTCCGCGGAGTTTCAGGCGTCCGGCAGGATCCGGGTACAGGCTGTCGAGCGCGGCTACCGCGAAGATCGCCCGGGAACGGTCCCTGCTGACGACACCGTGAACCAAAACGTTCGAGTCGGGGCCGTCCATTCGGACGACGTCGCCGGTGAGCAGCTGGCCGCGTTCCTGTTTGTAGAAGTCGATCCATCGGCGCAGGCCTGATAGCTCCTCGGGTGAGGCCTGGGCAAGGTCCCACTCGACGCCGAGATGTCCGAAGATCGCGGTGCCTGCCCGGAATGCCAGGTCGTGCTGGCGGCCGGTGGTGTGGGAGCGCCCTGATGCGATGTGGGAGCCCATGTACTCCGGCGGCAGCAGCTGCGCGGTCCAGCGCAGCATGGTCTGCCGGTCGTGGGGATCGATGTTGTCCGACACCCAGACCCGGTCCGTGTGTTCCAGGACGCCCAGGTCGACGCGGGCGCCGCCCGATGAGCAGGATTCGATTTCCAGCCCCGGATGCAGGGACCGGATTTCCTGCAGCAGGGCGTAGAACGCCAGGGTCTGGTCGTGAACGCCCGGGCGGCCTTCGTGGAGCTGGTTGCCTGCTTCGATGAGGTCGCGGTTGTGGTCCCATTTGATGTAGTCGACCGGGTACTCCGCGAGGATGGCGAGGATCTGCTTCTTGACGTGTTCGTAGGCTTCGGGGATGCCGAGGTTGAGGACCTGCTGGTGGCGTGACTCCACGGGCCATTCGGTGCGGGCGGCCATGATCCATTCCGGGTGTGCTCGGGCGACGTCGCTGTCGGGGTTGACCATTTCCGGTTCGAACCACAGGCCGAACTGCATCCCGAGATCGTGGACGGATTTCACCAGAGGATGGAGCCCGGTGGGCCACACGTCGGGGGAGACCACCCAGTCGCCCAGCCCCGACGTGTCGTCGCGGCGTGAACCGAACCACCCGTCGTCGAGCACGTACCGTTCGACGCCGACGGCGGCGGCACGCTCGGCCAGGTCGATGAGTTTGTCCGCGTCGTGCCCGAAGTACACGGCCTCCCAAACGTTGAGGCTAACCGGTCGATCAGCTGAGACCCGCGGCGTATGGTTGCGCACGTGGGTATGGAAGCGGTGTGCGACCTCGTCGAGTCCCGCCCCGTAGGAGGCGTAGATCCAGGGGCTCATGTAGCTGTGGTCGCGGCCCAGCCGGATTTCGCCTGGCAGGAGCAGCTCCCCGCCGCCGAGCAATTGCTCGCCGGTGAAGACGCGTTCTGCATAGTGCTGGTGATTTCCGCTCCAGGCTGTGTGGACGGCCCAGACGTCGCCATGGCCGAATCCGAATCCGGGCGTTCCTGCGTGCAGGATGAACGCACTGTCGGCCCCCGTGCGGCCTTTGCGGTTCTCGCGCACGTGGGTGCCGGTACGCAGCGTGCCGCGCTGGGGGATCCGTTCATAGTTGTGGTTGCCGGCGAAGTCCAGCAGTTCCGTGGCCTCTGCGGGAATCGGGTAGGACAGGGCGAGGTCTTCGAGCGTGTACTTTTCATCGCACAGGTTGGTCAGTTCTGCCCGGCTGCGCAGCAGCCCGCCCGGGAGCAGCTCCAGCGTCAGGTCGAGGCGCAGCCGTCCGGCGTCATCGAGGGCACTGACTTCGAGAAGACCGGCCCCGGAGGAAGTGAATCCTGTGACCGGGGTGCCGTTCAGTGCCACGGTTTGGGTGCGGAACTTGGGTGACCAGCCAGCGCCGTCGAAGGAGCCCCTTAACCCGGGGCGGCCTGTCCAGCCGCTGTGGTGCCCGGGCAGCAGGCCGGGCCGGGGCGGCAGGTCGACGGTGTTGGAACCGGCCACCGGGACGCTTGCTCCAAGCAGGGCACGGGCCTGATCGGCAGTCAAAGCCGGTAGCGCAGGGCCCCAGTGGACGATGGCGGGAAGCTGGCCGGCCGTGGCGTCTATCAGCACGGTCACTCCGGCGGCGGTCAGCTGCAGGAGCGCGCCCTGGTTATCGGTTGGCATGGAACTCCTCATGCATTGGGTGGTCGGGGCCGTCACGGGTTAAACGGGTTTGGCGGTGTTGGTTTGTTGTGTCGGCGTCGTGGTCAGGCCGCCGCGCTCCTGATCCCAGTGGAGCGGAAGTGGGTCCGAGATGACGCCGTCGAAGGAACCGTCGCTGTTGGCGTTGTGGCAGGCCATCATCATCAGTTGGCCGGCACGGTTCCGTATGACGCGCCCGCTGTAGAGCGGCGCAGTGGTGACGATCGCCGCTGATGCGACGTCGTAGGGTCCGCTGGTTTGGTCCGTTTCCAGGCTCCAGATCCCCCCGCCGCCGAATCCTTCTGCCTTCTTGGCCGCGAGCGTGTCCACTCCGCAGGAGAACAACAGGACGGCCCGGTCGTCCATGACGGTGGTCTGGGGCACTTCGAGGTGTCCGAAGCCGGCACCGGGCCGGCTCAGGGGCGGCCTCACCTCCCAGGTCTCCAGATCCGGCGAGACGGCGTGGCCGATGACGCCGCGGTTGTCGACGTCGCCGTGGTTTGCCCTGGCTGTGATCAGCATGTGCCAGCCGTCGCCAGCCGGATCGGCGAACACCCAGGGGTCCCGCCAGGCTTCTTCCGGCCAGGTCGAATCACCGTATTTTTCGTACCAGCGTGCGTCGGCTTCGATCACGGCGGCGGGGTGCTTGGTCCAGGTGCGGAGGTCCGGGGAGGTTGCGACGCCGATGGCTTCGATGTTGTGTGTTTCGTAGAACCGGGCTCCGGTGTAGAACATCCGCCAGATGCCGTCCGGGCCTTGGACGACGCTACCGGTCCAGGTTGAGGTTGCGTCAAAGGCATCCGGGTCATCGGGCTGCAGGACGACGCCGTGCGAGACCCAGTGGGTCAGGTCCTGTGAGGTGGCGTGCCCGATCCGGGCGTTGCGGTGCCGGAGAGCCGGATCGCCCAGGCTCTTGGGAGCGTGGAGATAGTACATGTGGAAGTTGCCGCCGTCGTCGGCAAGCCAGAAGTCCCACACCCATGAATCCTTAAGACTGAAAACCAAGTGAATTCACCTTTTCTGTTGGTGGCCGCCCGGGCGGGGCCGCTTGGGAGGAAGTGTTAGCCCTTGACTGCGGAGCTGCTGATGCTGGCGACGAACCAGCGCTGGAAGACCAGGAAGACGGCCAGGACCGGGACGATGAACATCGTTCCGAAGGCAAGCACCTGGCCCCACTCCGGTGGCTGCTGGTTTTGGAAGATGCTGATCGCCAGTGGCAGCGGCCGGACGGTTGGATCCGAGACCATCAGGACCGGCCAGAGGTAGGATCCCCACTGCGCCAGGAAGGTCAGGATGGCGACGGTGGCAAACGCCGGTTTCGTAATGGGCACCACGACCTGGAAGAACGTCCGGAATGGCCCGGCACCGTCAAGACGTGCTGCCTCCTCGATTTCGCCCGGAACGTCGAGGAAGAAGGTGTAGAACAGGAAGATCGAGAACGCGTTGGCAATGAACGGAATCGCCTGGATGAAGATGGTGTCCCGCTGCCCGGAGAACATGAAGTACAAAGGCAGGGCGACCGCTTCGAACGGGATGATCGTCAGGACAATCACCAGCAGGAAGATGATCTTCTTCCCGCGCCATTGCATCCTGGCGAAGGAGTAGGCGGCCATGGAATTCACGACAAGGCTGCCTGCAACGACCGCGGTGGTGACAAGGATGGAGACGGCCGCGAACTGTCCGAAGTACCCGGTGGCCTCTGAACCGAGGTGTTCGAAGACGCCTGTGAAGTTGTCGAGGGACAAGTTCGTTGGGACAAAGCCGCTGATCCCGCTGAGTACCTCGGCAGAGGGGCGGAAGCTTCCCACGATGAGGTAGTAGACGGGCAGGAAGAAGAACAGCGAAACAGCTGTCAATATCAGGTAGTGGAGTGCGGTCTGCCAACGGCGTGTGCGTTTCATGCTCCCGCCCCTTCGCCCTGGCTTCACGGTCTTGGACATCGCCATCAGACGCCTCCTCGCTGGCGCGCAACTGCGCGTTGAATGATTGCGATCACGGTGATGATCAGCATGAAGATGACGGTCATGGCGGCAGCCTGCCCCACGTTGTTGTTGTCGAATCCGGTGTTGATGATTTGGGTCATCACGGTCTCGGTCGAACCGCGGTCGACGCTGCCGGACCGGCTCAGGAGATAGACCTGGTCGAAGAGTCGGAAGGAGAAGATCGTGGTGATGAGGGCGACGAAGATCAGGGTATTTCTGATGCCGGGAACCGTCACGTTAAGGAATTGCGCCCATTTGTTGGCGCGGTCCAGCGATGCCGCCTCGTAGAGTTCGGTCGGTACGCTTTGCAGCGCGGCGAGGACGATGATCATCTGGAAGCTGACGCTTTGCCAGATCGACATGACAATGATTGATCCGAGCGCGGTGGAGGGATCGCCGAGCCAGTCGTGGCTGGGTAGGCCACCGCCGCTGAAGAAGCCCAGGATCGCGTTGAGGAGTCCCTGATCGCCCCGGGAGTAGATGAGGCGCCAGATCACGGCCGTCAGGGCCAGCGGGAATACCAGGGGCATGAAGATGAAGGTCCGGAAGACCACCATGCCGCGCAGTTTGCGGTTGACGAGGACCGCCAGGGCCAGAGCGAGTACGGTCTGCACGGGCACGACAATGACGGCGAAGGTGAAGTTGTTCAGCAGTGCGTGGCCAAAGGCTGCTGCCAGGTCCGGATCGGTGAACAAGCGGGTGTACTGTTCGAATCCGACGAAGCGTGCCGGACGCGGGCTGTTGAGCTGGACGCGGTAGAAGGACAGCACGAGGGCGAGCACGAACGGTGCGACCAGGAAGATTGCGAGTCCGAGCAGGGCGGGGCTGGCGAAGAGCGGGCCCGCGAACCGGTGTCCGGAAAGGCCGGCGGACGGCCGTCGCTTTACCGGCGCCGCGGGGGCCTGGATCTGTTGCGTTTGAGTGGTCATAATGGAGGCTTTCGCTGGGAGCGATTCCGGGGGTCCGGCCAGCCGCGGTGGTTGCGGCGGCCGGACGACTGCCGGAGGTCTATTTCTTATATCCGTCGTTGTCGGCGAAGTTCTGGTCGATGGCGCGGGCGGCCGCGCTCAGGGCTTCCTTGGCGTCCTTGCCTGCGTAGATGGCGGCCTCGGCTTTGCCCACCTGGTCCGTGACGACGGGGTAGCCCGCGGTCACCGGCCGGGTGACGCTAACGCAGGTGTCGCTGATCTGGTCCTCCGGGCCGCAGGCCTTGCTCAGCTGATCGCCCAGGAGCTGCAGCTGCTTGCCGGGTCCGTAGAGGGCGGATGCCGCTAGTGCCGTCTTCGTAGCGGGAGGGGCACCGTTGGCGTCGGTGTAAGTGCGGACGCTTTCGTCCGTCATCAGGAAGTCCAGGAACTTCCCGGCCGCGGCGCCGTTCTTCGACCCGGCGCCCATGCCCCAGGCAAAGGTTCCGGATGCGGTTTTGGTGCCCTTGCCGAAGTTCGGCAGTGGGACTGAGACCAGGTCGTTACCCAGGGCCTTGTACGTCGGGTAGGTCCAGTGTCCGACCCAGCTCAGGGCGACGCGTCCGCTCGTGAATGCCAGCCCGTCTGCGTTCGGATCGGTGTATTTCTTCCAGCTGGCGAACTTTGTCAGCGACTTCACGTTGGCGTCTGAGTCCAGCGCTCCGGATGCCTTATTGTCTTTGAGCATGGTGCCGCCCCCGGACCAGATGACGGGCCCGGCCGAGCAGCAGGTTCCCCATTCGCCGGCAAAGCCGTACTGTTCCGAAAGATCCAGCGGTTTGCCTCCCGGGACCACTGCGGTGAGTTTGTCCAGGGCGCCCGTGAATTCGTCAGCTGTCCAGGCCTTCTCCGGGGTGGTCGGGTAGGCAACACCTGCGGTGTCCAGGAGTTTCTTATTGCCCCACAATGCGAGGCCGGCGTTCATCATGCCTACTCCATATACGGCTTCATCGACGGTGTTCTGTGCCGTGATGGAGTCCGTCTGGTTCGACAGGGTCGCGTCGGATACGGAGCCTTTAAGTGGGGCCATCTTGCCGTTGTAGACGAAGCTGGCCAGAGTGGGCCCGTCGAAGTCCAGAACATCGGGCAGGTCACCCGGCGCCGCAGAGTTCACGGCCTTGGTGTACTGGTCGGAGGGGAAGAGTTTGAGATTCACTTTGATCTTGCTCTGCGCGCTTTCGAAGTTCGAGATGATCTTCTTCAACGCGTCGTTCTCGGCTGCCTGCCCGTCGACTGCCCAGACATTAATGGTGCCTTCGCCGGAGCCCGCCTCAACGGTGGAACCGCTACCGACTGATCCTGGTCCGCCGCAGCCGGTCAGTGCCATGGCTGCGATGGTTGCAGTGGCCGCGGCGGTGAGGATCCGCGCCGCCCCGCTTCGAGGCTTTGGAATGGTCATCATCATTGATCCCTTCGGAGAATGTGGAGTTTTTTGTAAGAGTTCAAAAGGGCCTGGATATCGTCAGGCGGGGAACGTGAGGAGGATCACTGCTCATTGCTCGAACACGAGTCTACGCGGGTAGACTCGTTCGCGCAACAACCCGACTCTACGTTGTATTTGCTGGCAGATATCTAAAGACAATGCGTTCCACCCGGGTAGAATGATGTGAACGATGGAGTGAAAGGGTGGTCTACATGGCGAGTCTGCAGGCACAAGCCGGATCAGGAAAAATAACGAGAACCGACGTTGCCCGCTATGCCGGGGTGAGTACGGCGGTTGTTAGCTACGTCATCAACGGTGGCCCCAAGCCGGTCGCGGCAGCGACTGCCGCACGGGTGCATGAGGCCATCAAAGTGCTCCAGTACCAGCCCAATGCAACCGCCCGGGCTCTGACTATGGGATCCGCCCGGCTGCTAGGCATGATTGTCCCGGACAGCACCAACCCGTACTTCGCTGAACTCACGGACACCATCGCGCAGGCTGCTGCCGCACGGGGCTACGCTCTGCTCGCAGCCAACTCCCGTACGGACGCCGACACCGAGCGGCAAAACACCCTCAATCTCGTGTCACGTCAGGTCGACGCGATCATCCTCGCCACGGTGCTCAGCCCCAGCGAAGTCGCCGCTATGCCGGTTCAGGGAATTCCCAGGGTGCTCATTGACCAGTCCAGCGCAGTGCACGGCATACCCACGGTCAGCACCGACTTTGAACAGGGAGCCGCACTGGGGGTGCAGCACCTTATCGGGCACGGTCACCAGGATATCGCCATTCTGGTGGGCAAGGATATTGATCCAACCCGCGCGGATCCACGACACAACGGCTGGAAGAAGGCGCTCCGGGAGGCAGGCCTGCCCGAGGGGGCTGCTGAATTCACTGACTTCACCAGGCAAGGCGGCTATGAAGCCACCCGGCGGCTGCTCGAACTACCAAAGAGGCCCACGGCCATCTTCGCGAGCTCCGACCTGCTGGCGGTTGGTGCCCTGCGAGCCATCCACGAGGCCGACCTCTCCATACCCGATGACATTGCCGTGGTCTCGTTCGACGGAACCTCTGAATCGGAATTCAGCTGGCCTCAGCTCACGACTGTCCGGCAGCCCATCAATCAGATCGCCGAAGCGGTCCTCGAAGCGGCCCTCTCCCACAAGGACTCAGCCGGGAAGATCCAGCTCCTCCCCACAGAGCTCATCATCCGCCGGTCCTGCGGCTGCTGACTCATTGCGGGGAGCGCGACGAACACCGCGTCAAAATTGGCGAGTGTGTCGATCGCCACCCCGACCTTCCGGCGATGAACTCTCAGGAAGCTGGCAATTTCTAAATATGGCTGCTGGTCTGTGCTAGTCCAGCCAGTGCCAGACCACCTCCCTGGCTTTGGCCAACGTGACCCCTCATGCGACCCCCCTTGACAGAATAATTGAGTGTGCTCATAATTGAGCATACTCTGTTATATTCCGAGGAGCGGGCCCGATGCGCAGCGTTTACGGAGACAGCGACCCTATGGTGCCGTCCGCAAACGCGAACGTGCTCGGCAGCTACCGAACGCTTCCGGTCCTGGTGTTCCGGCAGTCCGGTCATGGCGTCGCCTTCCAACACTTCCGGGCGTTCGTCGCTGTGGCCCGGGATTTCCTCCGCAGCTAAGGCAACCCAAACCAGCTTCGCCACACGCCCAGAAGGAGCAAGAAACATGAGAGCGTTCGTCATCAACGAATACAAGGGTCCGCTGCAGGAATCGGATGTCCCCGAGCCCACAGTGGGGGAGCATGATGTGCTCGTACAGGTCCAGGCCGCAGGGCTGAACGTACTCGACGAGAAGATCCGAGCGGGCGAGTTCAAGCAGATCCTGCCCTATGCGCTTCCCTTGATTCCAGGTAACGATGTCGCCGGAACAGTCATCCGTGTCGGTTCGAAGGTGCGCACGTTCAGGTCCGGCGACGAGGTTTATGCCCGCCCCGACAAGGACCGGATCGGCACCTTCGCCGAGCGAATCGCCGTCGCCGAGGCCGATCTGGCCCTCAAACCGGCATCGGTCAGCATGGAGGAGGCCGGCTCCCTGCCGCTGGTTGCGTTGACGGCGTGGCAGGCCCTGGTTGAGCGCGGCAATGTGCAGCCGGGACAGAAGGTCCTCATCCACGCCGGCGCCGGGGGAGTCGGTTCAATCGCGATCCAGCTCGCCAAGCACCTCGGAGCTGCCGTCGCGACCACCGCAAGCGCCGCCAACCTGGAGTTCGTGCGCGGGCTCGGCGCCGACACGGTCATCGACTACCGCAGCCAGGACTTCGAACAGCTCCTGAGCGGCTACGACCTCGTGCTGGACAGCGTCGGCGGAGAGAACCTCAAGAAATCCCTGCGGGTGCTCAAATCCGGCGGCAAGGCGATTGGAATCGTCGGGCCTCCAGACCCGGCATTTGCACGCGAAGCCGGCCTGAATCCAGTTTTGCGCGTTGCCATCGCTGCCCTGAGCGCAGGCATACGCCGCCAAGCCAAGAAGCTGGGCGTCAGCTACGAGTTCCTGTTTATGCGTGCCAGCGGCGACCAGTTGCGCCAGATCACAGCCCTCATCGACAGCGGCGCTTTGCGCCCGGTCGTTGGACGTGTCTTTCCCTTCAATCAGACCATCGAAGCCCTTCAGGGCCTGGAAAAGGGCGGCATCCGCGGCAAGGCCGTCATCAGTAACCCCTGAACACCGCGCAGAGACGCAGCACGCCCCATCATCACCAAACGACCAACAATCCACCTTGCAGGAGCACCGTCATGAATGCCCGCGACAACGAACCCGTCATCACCTCCTACGCCAAAGCGCCTGCCCGTGCCATTAGCGCCGGAGGCGTGCACTACGCCTACCGAGAACTCGGACCCAAGGGAGGCATCCCCGTCATCTTCTTCGTCCACCTCGCCGCGACCCTGGATAACTGGGACCCGCGCATCATCGACCCCATCGCAAAAAACCACCACGTCATCACGTTCGACAACAAAGGTGTCGGAGCCTCCACCGGCCAGGTGCCCGACAGTATCGAGGCGATGGCAGACGACGCGTACACGTTCATCAAAGCCCTCGGATACCAGAAGATCGACATCTTCTCCTTCTCCCTCGGCGGCATGGTGGCACAGGCACTGGTCCTGAAGCACCCCGAGCTAGTCCGGAAGCTCGTTCTCACAGGCACTGGTCCCAGGGGCGGCAAGGACATCGACAAGGTCGCCGGGACCACCTACTACGACATCCTTCGTGCCGCGCTGACCCGGTCCGACGCGAAGGAATTCCTCTTCTTCAACCGCAACGCCACCGGCAAGCCCGCCGCGAAGGCATTCATCACGCGCCTTCAGGAGCGCACCGTCGACCGCGACGCCCCGATCAGCGTGAAGGCGTTCCAGACGCAGCTGAAGGCGATCAGGAAGTGGGGACGGTCGGCGCCCGCCGACCTGTCGAAACTCACCCAGCCCACCCTGATCGCCAACGGAGACAACGACCGTATGGTGCCCTCGGTCCTCTCCGAAGATATGCATAGCCGCATCAACGGCTCCGAGCTGATCATCTACCCCGACTCCGGACACGGCGGCATCTTCCAGTTCCACGACAAGTTCGCGCCTGTCGCCGTCGAGTTCCTGGCCCGCTGACCGGCAGCCGAAACTCACTGACAGGACGAGCAAAATGTTCTCCCCGACGCCGGGGTTCAATGAGTATCGCCGGACCCGGCGAGACGACCCTGATCTACCTTAGGAAACGGGAGGCCGTCGGCACCAGCCCGTTCCGGACGTTTGTCACCGACGAACGTCGCCCACGACAACCCCACCGACCAGCAGTTCCACGCCTCACTGATCCTCGGCTTCAACGACGCAGCCGCGCGGGCGGCGTTCTTCGCCGGCGGGGAGGTCGCCACGCTCTCGGACAGGCTGTCGGGGTTCGCGTCCGCGGTCCACGCCTACGACGTGTCCGCGGCCCTGACCTACGTCACCGGTGGCGACATCCTTCCGCACTACCAGGAATAGACGAACTCCTCCCATCCCGACATCCATCGAACCTCTGGAGCAGAACATGAGCGAGCAGAGCACCATCCACTACGAACGCACGTCGCCACAGGTCGCGAAGATCACCTTCGCGAACCCGCCGGTGAACCTCATCGTCGGCGAGACCGTCCTTCGACTCACCGAGATCGTCGAAGAGTTGGCGACCGATCCCGACATCCAAGTCGTCGTGTTCGGCAGCAGTGTGCCCGACTTCTTCTACAACCACTTCGACCTCGCCGCAGCCGCGGACTTTCCCGCCCCCGACGGCGAGGGAGCAGTGCCGGTGTGGACCGACCTGGTCCTGAAGCTTTCCAGAGCCCCCTACATCACCATCGCAACCATCCGAGGCCGCACCCGGGGTGGGGGCAACGAGCTCGCTCTCGCGTTCGACCTGCGCTACGCCAGCCTCGAGAAGGCGATCTTCGGGCAGCCCGAGGTCGGCAGTGGTCTGCTGCCCGGTGGTGGCGGCACCGAGCGGCTTCCACGCACCATCGGTCGTGACCGGGCACTGGAGGTCATCCTCACCAGCGCCGACTACGACGCATCCACCGCCGAGCAATGGGGCTGGGTAACCCGCGCCCTGCCCGACGCCGAGCTGGATGCCTTCGTCGACGCCATCGTCTCTCGGCTGGCGTCCTTCGACCGCACATCCCTGGCATCGGCCAAGGCGATGATCAACCGGGCCTCGCTACCGCCGGATGCGGACCTCGTCGCCGCCTACAGCGAGTTCGCGCACTCGCTCACCCTGCCTGGGTTCCTCACTCGCGCCGCAGGCACCCAGGCGCTTGCAGAGCAGGCCGGCACGGACCTGGAATACCGACTCGGCGAGTACATCGGCATCGCAAACTAGCGACGCTGACACCAGCCACCGAGAGTGAGGGGCGCAGCATTTGCTGCGGCCCTCAGGCATTCAACGTCAGTTCGAACGTGAGCGTCAGCTCGGCATCCGGTTGAATCTGCGGACAATGCGGTCGAAGATTCGGGCCGGCAGGACGCGGTGCAGCGCGCTGATGCTTGCCGCCGTCGAGCCGGCGGTGCGCCGAAGTCTCGGGTTCCGGTCTGAGGCCGCCGCGACGATCACTTTGGCTACGACGGCGGGATCGTCGCCACCGCTGGTATTCTTCGCCAGCACCTCGTCGAAGGTGCGCCGTCCCGACGCGTAGAGCGGCATGGGGGTGTCGGCCTGTACGCTGTGGCCTGCGAACGGGGTGTTGATCGGGCCGGGCTCGACGAGCAGTACCCGGATGCCGTGCTCGCGGACCTCGTGGTCCAGCGACCCGGTCCAGCCCTCCACGGCGTGCTTGGTCGAGACGTAGACAGCCATGAACGGGCTGGGGACGAACCCGCTGAGGGAGGAGACGTTGATGATGCGTCCTCGTCGTCGGGCGCGCATGTACGGCAGGACCGCCTTGGTCATCCGCATCACCCCGTAGACGTTGGTGTCGAAAACGTCCTGCGTCTGCGCGAGAGAGAACTCCTCGGCGGCGCCGGTGGCGCCCACGCCGGCGTTGTTAACGAGTAAATCGATGTTCCCGAATTGGTCGATCACGTGCTTGACCACCGAGGCGACCGATTCGTCGCTGGTCACGTCGAGGTCGAGGTAGGTCACCCCGGCGGGAGCGGTGGATCGCACGGTGTTGCGGCCGGTTCCGATCACTTGGAAACCCGCGGCCGCGAGTGCGATCGCTGCCGCTTTGCCGATGCCAGAGGAAGCACCTGTTACCAGCGCAACCTGCCGAGGTTCTGTCATGACTGGCTCTTGGAATTTGTGCCCTGCAACGCCGGGTAGAGTGCCTCGACCGGGCCACTCAGGGCGGCCTTGAGCTGCACGGATGTCTCGTCGGCCAGAACTTCGTATTCGCCGGCTTCCACGGCATCCAATACGGTGCGGACCAGATCGGCCGGGTCCGTCTTGGGATCGGTGGTGTGCGCAGCCATCGCAGTGTCGACCCACACCACGTGGACGCCCACCACGTGGACCCCTTCGGAGGCCAGTTCCAGGCGCAGAGAATTGGTGGCCGACCAGAGGGCTGCCTTGGTGGCACTGTAGATGCCGGCGACGGCGTACCAGCTCATGGCGGAGTGGATGTCGATGATCACCGACTCATCCTTCGCTGAAAGGACCGGTGCAAATGCGCGGGCGAGGAACAGCGGGCCAAGGAAATTCGTCTCGACATTGGTCCGGATTTCCTCGTTAGTGTGGGTGAGGATGCCCGGGCTGGCGACCGAGGCTCCAGCGTTGTTGATCAACACCGTGACATCGCCGGCTGCCGAGACGGCTGCCTCGATCGAGGCGACGTCGGTGACGTCGAGGGTGAGGGGGACGATGCGCTCGTCCTCCCAGGTTCGGGGGGTGCGGGCAGTGGCGTAGACCTTGCTGGCACCGCGGGCGAGGGCGTCATGCACGAAGTGCGTTCCGATGCCGCCGTTCGCTCCGGTGACGAGGACGACTACTCCATTGAGTGAGGGCATTTGCTTGGACTTTCTTGTTTGAGATAAATGCGCACGGGTCGGCGCGGATGGGGTTGATGGTGAGGGGGCCGCCCGCCCTGGCTTGAAGGGGAGCCGCCAGGGCCTGCGGCTTAATGGCACCTGATCAGGCGTGGGAGGGTGCCAGAGAGAGGACATGTTCATGAGCGTGGTCCTTCCCATTCGATAGATCGTTAGCACCACCCGATAGGCCCCTTTCGGCCGCTGTGGGACAATAAAAACTACTGAGCCCACACGGTACCGACTATGCTCATAACTGAGCATGGTCAGATTCTATTCCCCGGAGAACACGTAATGGCAGTCGTCCAACCCGTAGGCCGACGTGAGCGGAACAAGCAGCACAAGCTCGACCGCATCACGGCCGCCGCAGCAGAGCTTTTCGCCGAACATGGTGTCGATGAAGTCACAACCCAGCAGATCGCCGACAGGGCTGACATTGGCACGGGGACTTTATTCCTGTACGCCAAGACCAAGGGGGAGCTGCTCCTGCTCGTTCAGAACTCCACCTACGCCGATGCGCTCGTCACGGGTAGGACGGCCGCCGAGGCGATCCCGGATGTGTTAGAGGCCGTGATGGCGATCGTTCGCCCCGTGGTGGAGTGCAACCGAAAGCAGATCGAAAACGGCCGAACCTACCTGCGCGAGATCGTGTTCGGGGATCCCGACGAACCCCACCACCGCGAAGCCCTCGCCCTCACCGCTCAGACCGAGGAGGCGATTGCCGACGTGCTGACGCGGGACCCCCGGATCGAGCCTCGGAACGCTGCCAGGCTGGCACACATAGTCTCCGCGATAATGTTCCTCAGTATGGCGGCCACGATCAACATCTCCAGGTCCGTTGACGAAATCCTCTCGGAGATCTCAGGGCAGATCTGCGTTCTCTTGCCCACAGGTGGAACGGGCCGACCGACTGATTGAGCTGATCCACGACCGTTCGCGCCGCGGAGACCTGCCGCCGCAATCGCGCCATGAACTGGGGATCTGCCGTTTACGGGCGTCCACAATGGCGGCGCAGGGGCGTGGGTCTTCGAAGCGGGCGTTGGGCCCGTTCGGGGGTCCGCCCAACGAGCTCGATTCCTTCCGCCCGTGGCCCGGGTGGCGCGCTGCGTGAATGGCTGCAACTTGGATTGTGAACCCGCCAGATCCCACCGTCGAGCCCTGTAGTCCCAGGAGGCGAATGTTCGTTCGTCAAGCTCGCCGCGAGTTAGGACGAATTCTCACAGACTTAAGTCGTAAACCTACCTAATGCTGTTAGGCTGGTTCGGAACCTAGAGAGAGTGAGCAACGATGCTTCTCGAAAGAGACCTCATCCAGTCCGTTGGCTTCCGGAATGTTACTGACGGCAGGCGCGTAACCGGCTTTCAGTTCCGCCTCCGGATGCCTTCCTACCGCGGCATGGCCGCGTCCCTCATCGACGGCGTCGCCGTACGCGTAGGCAACGTCGTTGACGTCGGCCCTGACGTTCCGCTGTGGACGTTCGGCGGGCAGACCTACACGCTGCAGCAGCTGTGGGAAAGTGACGGCGTGCGCTGGCCCCTTGAGGAAGCCGCGGTGGTCACCGTTCCTTTCGACGGCGGGCTGCCACAGGGCGTCCACGAGCTCTCTATTGAGCTGCGGCTACGCATGTCCTATATCCCGGTGGAGCATCAGCCCAGCACCTACCGGGTCAGCCGCAAGGTGACGCTCGCGCCGGAAGGCGGCGAAGGCACCTTCCGGTACGGCGTTTCCCTCTACAGCTTCATGGGTGACTACGGCACCGTCCTGGACCTGGAGTCAGCGCTGGCCGCCGTCGCGGACGTAGGTGCCGCCGGCGTCGAAATCCTCGGCGAGGGACACATTCCCAACTATCCGGAACCCTCTGGCGCCTGGATCGATACGTGGTTCGGCCTGCTGGAGAAGTACTCACTGGAGCCAACGAGCTACGGCTCCTGGATCGACACGCGGCTTCACCCGGGCCGTACTATGACCGTTGCCGAGGGTGCGGCGGCCCTGCAGCGCGACCTGAGGCTTGCCAGCCAACTGGGTTTCGGGTTCGTGCGCCCCAAGATCGGCGTGGTGTCCAGTGATCTGGTCCCGGATCCCATCTGGGCCGAGTCCGTGGAACGATCCCTTGATCTGGCCCACGAGCTGGGGATCATCATCTGCCCGGAAATTCACTCGCCCACGCCGATCAAACACCCCGTCGTCGAGGACTACATCAGCCTCATTGAACGGACCGGAACCAAGAACTTCGGTCTGCTCATTGACACCGGGATCTTCCAGGACCGGCCGATCCCGCTGCGCGAAGGGGAGACCCGCGAGACGAGGCCGGCCTTCCTTGACGGCATCGGCGTCGATCCTGCCGACTTCGCGGACATCGCGCAGTACGTGGTGTTTATCCAAGCGAAGTTCCACGACATTGACGAGCAGCTGGAAGACCAGCAGATTCCCTGGCTGCCCGTACTCAAGGCGCTCAAGGACTCCGGCTACTCCGGCTACCTCTCCAGTGAATACGAAGGCGAACGCACCCCGTGGCGGGCCGTCGAACAAGTGCGCCGCCAGCACGCCCTGATCCGCCGCATCACCTCCGAACTTACCTGACCCATTCCACCTCCCAGCGAAGAGAACAACCATGCCAAACGGACTTCTTGACGATTCAAGCCTCCGCGTCCACCCCGAGGGTTTCGCCCTGGCCCTGACACTTCCGTGGTACCGGAGCCTGTGGCTCTCCTCGGTCTCCAGCCTCAGGCTTACCGTTGACGGCCAGGACATCCCCGCCGAGGACCTGTCCCTGGAACTGGGAGGTGTGCGCTATGCGCTCCCGGACCTGCCGGGTCAAAGTCAGACCCTCTGGTACCTCCAGGACCATCCCCTGCTCATTGTGAAAAGGCAGGACCCGGTCGCGCTCGGTGAGCAGCACTCCGTTCAGCTCATCGGGGAACTGCGACTGCCCTACATGCAGATTGCCCCCGGAACCGACGGGGGTCCCGGCATGTACGTTCCCAATTTCGTGAACCAGACGCTGGACCTCGCCGCCACGGACAGGGCTTCGGCGGCACCGGAGCTGGCGACGGCGGTCACTCCGGCTCCGCCGAAGGCCGAGGAGGATCCGTTCTCCCTCGGGCTTACCCTGTACTCGGCGAGTGCCGAGTTCCGGGCAGGCTGGTACGACTTCAATGGCCTGCTGAACCGAGTTGCCGAGCTGGGCATTGGCCCCGGCATTGAAATCGTGGCATCCCAGGTCCTGCCCACCTATCCCAATGTGACCCATGACTTCGCACGCTCGTGGCACGCGGCCTTCGACAAACACGGTTTCACCGCAAGCTCCTTTGGCGCGAACCTCGATATGGGCCGCCGCCGCGACCGCGACATGACCCCGGATGAGGAATACGAGTTCACCGAGACGCTGTTCCGCGGCGCCAAGCAGCTCGGTTTTCCGCTCATCCGCATCCAGAGCGCCAAACCCGAACTGCTTCGCCGGCTCCTTCCACTCGCCGAGAACCTTGAGCTCAAGCTTGCGTATGAGATTCATGCGCCCCTTGGGCCGAACTCCCCGGAGATCATGAAGGTCCGGGACGTTTTTGCGGAGCTTGATTCACCCTTGCTGGGGTTCGTGGCTGACTTCTCCTCAACCATGCACAGTATGTCTCCGACGCTCCTCCGCGCTGTCCGCCGTGCCGGGCTCGACGACGAAGCCGTCCAGAAGCTGCAGGCCATCTGGTCCACCGATGCCCCGATGAGGGCGCGGCAGGAGGAGTTTATTGGCTACCTGCGGGCACGGGACTTTGATCCTGCACGCCTTGGCTCCTTCGCGCACCTGGCATTCAACATGCACGGCCATGTCAGCCCGAAGGAGTGGGCTGACATCATGCCCCAGATCATGCACGTCCATGCGAAGTTCTACGACATCGATGAGCAGGGGAGCGAGCCCGCCATTGACTATCCGGAACTCGTCCGGGTATTCGTCGAGGGCGGCTACCGCGGCTACTGGTCCAGCGAGTGGGAAGGCCACGCCTTCGCTGAGCTCGGCGAGGTGGACCCGCTGCTATTGGTCCGGAGGCAGCACGACCTTATCCGCAGGAGTATGCGCAGGGCGTTGACCTCAGCCTGACCTGCAAGCCGTAGATCCCTCGATGTCCGCCTGTTATGCGGCGGGCATCGAGGCGTTTAATTGACTTGCTTCGTCGCGGCTGCCGCCACGATGTCCCCGGCCTCTTTGAAGAGGCTCCGCATCCACTCGTGCTCGGAGTCCCGGTTGTGTACGGGGTGCCACCACAGGGCATTAACAAGCGGTGTGGCATCAAAGGGCAGTGGCAGGATTCGCACGCCCCCTACACGCACCGCGAACGGCACCAGCGCCGCCTGGATCATTGCGATCCGGTTGGTCCCCACCACAAAGTGCGGCAAGGACTGGAAACTTTCAACCACAACATCCACACGCGGCTCGACGCCCAGCTGCGTGATCTGCCGTTCCGCCGACGTTGACGCTGAGCGTGTCTGATAGGTCATCACCCAGGGAAGTTCGGCGATGTTTTCCATGGTGATGTGCTCGCCGACGGCAGCATTGGACGAGGAGACGACAGCCACCCACCCGTCCCTCCACAGGTCCAGGTAGGGGAGCCCGCTGAGGAAGCCATGCGGAATGACCATGCCGTCCACGGAACGAAGACGGTTAGCGGCATCTTCCACCACCATCGGGTTGTGGAGCATAAAGCGAAACCGGACTCCCGGTGCGCGCTCGGCTGCAAGCTCGGAGGCGACCCGGCCAATGGTGGTGAAGCCGTAATCGGAGCCATAAATGGAAAATTCCCGCTCGGACTCGCTGGGCTCCCATGTTGCCTGGCTCTCAAAGACGCGCCGCGCAGCCTCGAGCGCAGTGGTGGTGTGCTCCGCCAGCCGCAGCGCGAATGGCGTGAGCTCGTACGCATTGCCGCGGCGGGCCAGGATGGGGTCTCCGAAGTGGGACCGAAGCCGCGCAAGCGATGCGCTGAGTGCGGGCTGGCTCAGGTGAAGCCGCTCTGCCGCCCTCGTCACGCTCCGCTCCGTAATGAGCGCATCCAGCGAGATCAGCAGGTTCAGGTCAAGCCGGGAAAGCAGGACATGGTTCGTCACGGTGGGACATTCTTTCAACGGTGAGCTAAGTCAGCCAGTGTATCAGCGGCATCGATACTTTGGATGATGGAGATCACCCGTTTCTATGCAATGTCCGCCTAGTGACCCCAGCGAAACTTATGTCTGTCATCGGCAAGACTTATGTGCTTTTCCGGCACATCTCCTGCATACTGATGAGTGACCGGGGTCACGGCCCCCGGAATTCTTAGACAATGAAGTCAGAAAGGCTGGACATGACACAGCACCGTAGCTATTCGGCTCTGAAGGTCGGCGCCCTCGCAGTACCAACGATCGCAGCCCTCGTCCTCACCGGCTGTTCGGCCCCCGCCAGCGGCAGCTCCCCCACAGGAGGCGCTCAGGAATTTACCCTGTCGTTTGCCACCTCCAACACCATTGAGAGTCCCTTCCAGGTACTGGCTGAGAAGTATATGGCGTCGAATCCGGGCGTGAAGATCACCTTCAACCCGCAGCCCAATGACTCTTACGACCAGACACTCCGCACCCAGCTCCAAGCCGGAAACGCGTCAGATGTCGTAGTGACCTCACCGGGTTCCGGCACCGGCCGCAGCATTTTGCCGCTCGTTCAGGCAGGCTTCCTGGAGCCGCTGGATGCCGCCGCCAAGGAACTGGTTCCCGAGGGTAGCGAGGCTCTCTTTGGGACTGACGGAAAGGTCTACGGCCAGGCGCCGGAGATCACGGTGGTTGGTCTGGTGGCCAACGAAACATCTGCCAAAGCATCCGGCATTTCGGATTTCCCATCAGACTTCGCGTCCCTCGAGGATCAGTGCAAGTCGCTCGCATCGTCCGGCAAGTCGTTCATTGCGCTGGCTGGCTCCGCTGCTCCGAACACCGGTCTGATGGCGATGTCCCTCGCTGCGTCCCGCGTCTATGCCGAGGACCCGAAGTGGAATGAAAAGCGGGCCGCCAAGGAGACCACATTCGCCGGCTCGGACGGCTGGAAAGCATCGTTGGAGGCGGTCAGCAAGCTTAACGACGCGGGCTGCTTCCAGAAGGGCGCCGCTGGTGCCGGGTTCGACGCCATCACCAAGGGCCTCGCCAGCGGTACCTCGGTTGCCGGCTTTATTCCGGGCCCCAGCTGGAAGCAGCTGAAGACTGCAGCCGCCGACTCCGAATTCAATGTGCGGGCGCTCCCGGCAGAGGCGAGCTCCGAAGGCTTCGTGTACGCCAGTGCGAACTACGCGTTTTCCATCAACGCAGCGTCCAAGAACAAGGATGCCGCCAAGGCCTTCCTCGACTGGGCGGCAGAGCCTGAGCAGACCAAGGCCTTCGCAGAAATCGATGGCGCCCTGCCGGTCACCGGCCTGGACAGCTATGACTTCAACGGTGGCGCCTACAAGAACGTCGGCGATCTCATCAAGAACGGTAAGTACGGCCCGCTGCCGAACAGCCAGTGGCCCAACTCCGCCGTGTACGACGCCCTCGCCACCGGCGTCCAGGGCCTTATCACCGGACAGAAAACTGCCGATCAGGTACTCCAGGCCATGGATACCGCCTGGGGACAGTGACAGTTTCAGAACACCACAGTTCCGACGACTCAAAGGGACAAGCAAGGATTACCATGACTGCGACGATGCAACCGAAGAGCGAAGCAGCTAAAGCACCCCTGCGAGGCAGGCGCACTCCGGGGGCGGGCGAAAAACCCCGCCCCCGGAGCACGGGCCTGCAGTTGGGACATTGGTGGTGGGCGCTGCCCGGGATTGTCCTGGTCATCGCCATCCACTACGTGGCAACCGGTATCGGCGGCTTCTTCGCTTTCACCAACTGGACAGGAATCGGCTCGTTCAAAGTTGTGGGCTGGCAGAACTTCGAAGCCATCTTCAAGGACCCCACCAAGCTCGGCGCCCTGACGAACACAATGTTCCTGGCCTTTGGTTCAGTCTTACTCGGCAACGTGGGCGGGCTCATCATCGCCCTCGGCCTCAACCGGATGCTGAAGACGCGGTACATTCTCCGCACCCTCTTCTTTATGCCCGTGGTGCTCAGTCCGCTGGCCACGGCTTACGTCTGGAAGTACATCTTCGACTTCGACGGCCCCATCAACGTCTTCCTCACCTCCATCGGCGCCGGCGACCTCGCCAAACCATGGCTCGCCGACCCGCAGTGGGCTATCTGGACAGTGCTGGTAGTCCTTGTCTGGGGGTCAACCGGCTTCGCCATGGTGATCTTCATGGCCGGACTTGCCAGCGTCCCGGTGGAAGTCGAGGAGGCGGCCGCCATCGACGGAGCAAACCTGTGGCAGCGCTTCCGGAACGTCACGCTGCCGGCTATCCGCCCTGCCATCGCTATTGCCACCACGCTGGGAATCGTCCAAGGGCTTCGGGTCTTCGATCCGATCATGGCCCTGACGAACGGCGGACCCGCCGGTGCCACCGAAACCCTGGCCACGCAGGTCTACAAGCAGGCGTTTGCGCTCGGCAACTTCGGCGGCGGTGCCGCCCTTGCCCTGGTGCTTGCTGCCATCATTCTGTTCTTCGCCGTTATCCAGCAGCGGCTGACGCGTTCGAACCCCGAGGACTAACCATGTTCCGCTACACAAAACTCACCCTTCTCCGCGAAATTGGGCTCTGGGCCCTGGCGCTGATCTTCCTGGCGCCGTTCTACTTCCTGGTGACCACGGCCCTGAAGCCGGACAGCGAGATGTACACCACGTCGCCCCTGGCACTGCCGAAAAGCCCAGACTTCAGCAACTTTGTCGCGGTCCTGACCGCCACCGGCAACTCAAACGTTGTTCTTGGCCTGGTGAACAGCATCATCATTACCACGGGGAGCATCGTGGGGCTGATCGCGCTCGGTTCAATCACCGGATACGTCATCTCCCGCAGCACCCGCCGCTGGAGCAAGGGTGCGTACTACCTCTTCCTGATTGCCATCATCCTCCCCGGCCAGCTCGGCGCAGTGCCCCTCTACATGGGTGCGCGGGCCATGGGCCTCACGGGATCGGCGTGGGGCCTGATCATCCTGTACACCGGCATGCTCCTGCCGTTGTCGATCTTCCTCTATTCCAACTTCTTCCGGGGACTCGGCACGGACTACGAGGAAGCGGCAACCATTGACGGTGCCAGCAGGTCCCAGATTTTTGCGAAGGTGGTGCTGCCCATGATGGCTCCCGCAACCGGAACGGTCACCATCTTCGCCGGGCTCATCGTCTGGAACGACTTCTTTACTTCGCTGATCTTCCTGGGCGGCTCGGCCAACCAGACGCTGCCGGTGGCCATGTACTACTACATCGGTTCCCTGGTGTCGGAGTGGAATTCGATCTTTGCGATCGTGATCGTGTCCATGATTCCCATGCTGGCGCTGTTCCTGTTCGCGCAGAAGCGCTTCATCCAGGGATTCTCCGGCGGCCTGAAAGGCTGACCCGCCCAAGCGACAACCGCGCAGCGTCCCCCGCTTCGTGGCGATCCTCTACGCCCAAAAACGGTGCACCCGGTCCGCGACAACCCCAATTCTCAATCAACCCTTTCAACTTCCAGGAGGCCCGCATGTTTCAACTTGCGCCCAATGTCGATCTTTTGTTTTCAGAAGCAGGCGAAAGCGCTGCTGACCGGGTACGCGCTGCAGCAGCTGCCGGCTTTGACGCCGTGGAGATGTGGGGCCCCACCGGCAAGGACATCCCCGCCCTCAAGGATGCGCTCCAGGAAACCGGAGTCCAGCTCACCGCCCAGCTGGCGGAACCGCGGATGCAGTTCATGATCCCGCCCCGTAACCACGAACCCTTCTATGAGGGGCTTGACGCCGGAGTAGCAGTAGCGCAGCAGCTCGGCTGCCCCCGGATCGTGGTGGGCAGCGGCACCGGGTTCGGCGGGCGCAAGCGGCAGGACCAGCTTGACGAGCTCATCGAGATATTCACCCGCGGAGTCGCGCACATTGAGGGCTCCGGCATCACCCTGGTCCTCGAACCGGTGAACGTCCGGGTTGACCACCCCGGCGCGCTGCTGGACCGGACCTCGGAGGCCGTTTACATTGCCCGGGGAGTGGACTCGCCATTCTTCGGGGTCCTCTACGACCTGTACCACTCAACTGTGGAGGGCGAGGATGTGGCCGCCGAGCTCTCCAACGCCGGCGACCTAATTAAGTACGTGCAGATCGCTGATGCGCCGGGACGCGGCGAGCCCGGATCGGGATCCATCGACTGGCCTGCCCGGCTCGCAGACCTGCGGAACAGCGGCTACGCCGGCCCCGTCGGGCTCGAGTATTACCCGACCATAGACTCGGCAAAGTCCGTCCGGTGGATCCAGGAACTGGTGGCGGGCCGGTGAGCAGCAGGTACCCCGCCGCCGTCGACGTCGCCATTGTTGGCAGCGGACCCACGGCGTCGGCGTACGCACGGATCCTCAGCGAGGAAGCGCCCGGCGCCACCATCGCGATGTTCGAAGTGGGCCCCACGGTCAGCGACCCTCCTGGGTCGCACGTCAAGAACATCGATGATCCTGAGCGCCGCAGCCTTGCCCAGCGGGCCTCGGAAGGTCCGGGAGCGGGCGCCGAAACGGTGAACTCACCCGGTGCCGTCAAGAGCGGGGAGCGCCGGGCCCGGCCCGGAACTTACCTGTTGCAGGACGGCTACGCCTTTCCCGGCGAGGACGGGATGCCCGTCGCGGCCATGTCCAGCAACGTAGGCGGCATGGCTGCCCATTGGACGGCCGCCTGCCCGCGCCCGGGCGGGCAGGAACGCATCGTGTTCCTGCCCGACTTGGAGCAGTTGCTCGACGACGCAGATCGGCTGCTGGGCGTCACCACCCACGCTTTTGACGGTGCCCCGTTCGCGGAACTCGTCCGCGAACGCCTCACGGTTGCGGTTGATGAGGGGCGGGACCCGGCCTACCGCGTCCAGCCCATGCCGCTCGCCGTGCACCGGCGGGAGGACGGCGGCCTCGTATGGTCAGGTTCCGACGTCGTGATGGGGGACGTGACCCGCGAAAACCCGCAGTTTGAGCTTTTTGATGAGTCGCTGGTCACCCGCGTGCTGGTGGAGGATGGCATTGCCGCCGGCGTAGAAATCCAGGACCGGCGCAGTGGCGGGACCCATCACGTGTCCGCCCGTTACGTTGTGGTGGGGGCGGATGCCCTGCGCACGCCCCAACTGCTGTGGGCCTCCGGAATCAGGCCCGCCGCGCTGGGCCGCTACCTCAACGACCAGGCGCAGGTGGTCTTCGCGAGCAGGCTGCGCGACGTCGAAGCCGATCACGCCCCGGCAGCCGCGGGTGGTGCGCTTAGCGAACAGAGTGGTGTGTCGTGGGTTCCGTACACTGACGGAGCGCCGTTCCACGGCCAGGTCATGCAGCTGGATGCGTCCCCCGTCCCGCTGGCCGAGGATGACCCCATCATCCCGGGATCGATCGTCGGGCTGGGCCTGTTCTGCGCTAAGGACCTGCAGCGGGCGGACCGGGTGGCGTTCGACGACGGCGCCCGCGATTCCTACGGGATGCCTGCTATGCGCATCCATTACCGCCTCACCGAGCGGGACCACGACGTGCTGGAGCGTGCCAAGCAGGAGATTGTCCGGCTGGGCAAGGCGGTGGGGGAACCGCTCGACGATCGCCCCTTCGTCCTCCCGCCGGGAGCATCACTGCACTACCAGGGCACCACGCGCATGGGCGCGGAGGACGACGGCGAGAGTGTGTGTTCCCCGGACAGTCAGGTTTGGCAAGTTCCCGGCCTTTTCGTGGCCGGCAACGGCGTTATCCCCACCGCCACCGCCTGCAATCCAACGCTGACGGCCGTGGCGCTCGCAGTGCGCGGGGCACGCCGCATCGCAGCAGGTCTGAGCAGGTCTTTACTTATGTTTGAATCAGACAATAGAATGTCTAAATAATGAAGAAGTGGCTTTTGCCCGCCCCTTCACCCAAGCGCAGGCAATGCATGCCGCAGACAAGGAGGTCTCGATGATCGCCGACCGCATTATCGAGCAGGGAACACTTACTACGCAGGACGGCCGCACCGCCGTGGAGGTCCGCATCCCCTGGTACCGGGCCCTGCCGGGCTCGTGCATCGCGGGAGCCGCACTGACAGTGGACGGCGTTGCCGCCCCTGAGGACTCGCTTCGCTGGACTATGAACAACCGCACGTTCAGCTTCGAGGAGCTCGTGGACGAGACCGGCGAGTGGTGGTTTCCGCTGGACTCGGCCGTCCTTTCCGGCGACCTTCCCGTGGCGGAAAACCATTCCGAGCACGAGGTCCGCGTGGACCTGAAGCTCTACATCCCGTACATCATCACCGACCACGGCGTGCTGCACATCGAAGAGCACGACACCAAGACCATGAAGGTGGCACAGCGATGACCAGCCTCGGCACTCCCATCCAGGGCGTTACCCTTTACAGCTTCACCCGGGCCTTCCATGCCCGGCAGTACGAGCTCGACGGCCTGATCCGCAAAGTCGCGGCCGAAGGCTTCGGTCCCGGGCTCGAAGTCATTGGATTCTCCAGCCTGCGGGGCTTCCCGGACCGGATCGATGACAACTTCGTCGGGCAGTTCCGCGATCTTGTCGCCGAGGTGGACCTGGTTCCCACCTCGCTTGCAGTAAACGTTGACACGGGCATCCGCCGGGACCGCCTCATGAACCACGACGAGCTGGTCGAATACATGAGGAAGCAGATCGAAGTAGCCGCCAGGCTCGGCTTCCCGATCGCCCGGGTGCAGATTTCGCTGACGCCGGACGCGATGGAAAGCCTGCTGCCCGTGGCGGAGAAGTACGGTGTGACCCTGGCCCTGGAAGTCCATGCGGACCAGCATGGCGCTCATGAACGCGTCCTGGCCCTGCGTGACCGCTACGAGAAGCTGGATTCCCCCCTGCTTGGTTTCACCGCCGACTGGGGTGCCACCGTTACGGGCTTCGCTCCGTCGCTGCTGGAGGCCTACCGCCGGCGCGGTGCGTCCGAGGAGCTGCTGCGGCAGTTGGTTGACCTGTGGAACGGCTTTTACGCCGAAGGGCCGCCCAACACCCAGAAGGTCCACGGCGAGCGGTTCGGTGCCTTCATCGGCCTGGCGGCCCGCAACGGCCGGCCCGATCTGGGCATCGACTTTGGCATCAACGGAACCGGGCTTTTCGGTCCTGCACCGATTGACACCTGGCTTGAAATCATGCCGTGGGTGCGCCACGTGCACGGCAAGTTCTTCGGGATCGACGCGAACGGCGAAGAGCCCTCTGTACCGGTGCGTGCCCTGGTCCGTCAGTTGGTCGAGAACGGCTACTCCGGCGCAATCTCCAGCGAATACGAAGGCTGGCACTGGAACAACTGGCAGGACCCGTTCAGTATCATCCGCGGCGAGCAGGCCGTCCAGCGTTCAGCCGCCGTCAACGCCGGCTCGGCCATGATCACGGACGCCTCGGAAGCCCGCCGCATCCTCAACAGCCACCTCGCCCAGCCCGTCCGCGGCTGACAACGAAGGAATCAGAAAATATGACAGAAGGCATCGCAGGCTCGGGTATCGAGCTTGGCATCACACTCTATTCGCTCACCTCGGAGTTCGCCGCCGGACTCTACACCCCGGAGACCCTGATCAAGGCTGTGGCCGATGAAGGTCTGGGTCCTGGCGTCGAGTTCAACATCGCCCAGATGTTGCGCACTTACCCGGACGTCGATGATCACTTCGTTCGTTTGTGGCGTGACAGCATGGACCGTTACGGCCTCACCCCCAGCGCAGTGGGCACCAACCTGGACATGGGCCGCCGCAAGGACCGGGACATGACGCCGGACGAGGAGTATGATTTTTTCGCCGCGCAGCTGCGCACAGCCAACAGGCTCGGTTTCCATCGCGTGGTGATCCGCTCCGCCGGCAAGGAACTGCTCCGCCGGCTGCTTCCGCTGGCAGAGAAGTACGACCAGAAGCTCGGCTACGAAATCCATGCACCGCAGGGCCCGAACGATCCCAAGATCCTGCAGATCCGGGAAATGTACGCGGAGCTGGGCAGCGATCGGCTCGGTTTCACGGCAGACTTCAGCTCCACCATGCACAGCCTTTCCCCGACGCTGTTCCGCACGCTGACGCAGATGGGGCTGCCCGAGGAGCACTTTGCTGTCATGCAGGACATCTGGCGCAAGCCGCTGCCGATGCAGGAACGCAACCAGGAATTCGAGGACTACCTCAACGCGAACAACTTCGACCCCGCGCGCCTGGGCCCGTTCACCAGGCTGGCCTTCAATATGCACGGGCTGGTTCCGCCGGAGGAATGGCTGGACATCATGCCGCAGATCTTCCACGTCCACGCGAAGTTCTACGACATCGACGAAAACGGCAATGAGCCAGCGATGGACATTCCCAGGATTGTGCGGCAGTTCGTCGAGGGCGGCTACCAGGGCTACCTCTCCAGTGAGTGGGAGGGGCATGCCTTCGCTGACCTTGGCGAATCCGATCCGATCGATCTCGTCAAGAAACAGCACACGCTCATGCGGCGTGCCATCGAAGACGCCGTCGTTCCGGCCTGAGGAGGGGTTCACGTCTTCCACCGACCGCGGCGACATCGAGAACCCGTTCAGCCGTTACATGTACCTGCACAACGCCGTCGAGGACGAGCGGATCATCCCGCTATGGGTCAAGCCCGGCACTCCGGGCGTGCGGGCACGTTACACCAACGCTGGCCGGTACATCGACTACAGTCCCTCTACACGGCAGACGCCGGACCCCGTGCCACCCGCAGCCCACGACACCTTCGTCGACACTTTCAAGTAAGGAAAAGCAATGGCAACTCACAATTCCCTGTTCCAGGACACCGACGTCCGCAGGCACCCGGAGGGCATTGCCGTGTCGGTGCAACTGCCCTGGTACCGCAGCCTCTGGCTGTCCGCCGTCGACGACGTCGCGGCAACAGTCAACGGCGTGCAGATCCCCAAGGACTCCCTCCGCTTCGAACTGCAGGGAAGGTCCTACTCCATCGCGGAGCTTCCCGAGCAATGGGAAACGCTTTGGTTTGTCGCGGACAGGCCGGAAGTGATCATCCCGCTGGACCGGATCCCCGATGATGGCGAGGAGATCGACGTCGAAGTCATCCTCACGCTTCGCCTGCTCTACATGCAGATCGCACCCATGCGCTACGTGGGCAACCGGGTGGCGGTTGAGCGGAAGGTGGTGCTCGCATGAAGATGCTCCGCGTAGCCATGATCGGCTACGGCTTTATGGGTGCCGCCCATTCGCAGGGGTGGCGTACGGCACCGCGGGTGTTCGACCTGCCGGCTAAGCCGGAAATGGCGGTTATTGTGGGCAGGAACGCCGACGCCGTTGCTGCCGCCGCCAGCAAATGGGGCTGGGCGGAGTCGGCCACAGACTGGCGTGAAGTAATTGCCCGGGCCGATATCGACGTCGTCGACATTGTCACTCCCGGCGACTCCCATGCTGAGATTGCGATCGCTGCCCTTGAGGCGGGGAAGCACGTTTTGTGCGAGAAGCCGCTTGCCAACACGGTGGCGGAGGCCGAAGCGATGGCCGAGGCCGCCGAACGGGCGGCCGCCCGGGGCATCCGCGCGATGGTGGGGTTCACCTACCGCCGCGTTCCGGCCGTCACGTTCCTCCGCAACCTCATCGCCGAAGGTGCCGTGGGGAGGATCAACCACGTGCACGCCTCCTACCGCCAGGACTGGCTCGTGGACCCGGCGATGCCGCTGGCGTGGCGGCTGCAGAAGGAATACGCTGGTTCCGGTGCGCTCGGGGATATCGGAGCCCATGCGATCGACCTGGCCCAGTTCGTGACCAGCCTGAAGCTGGAGAAGGTGTCCGGGGTTATCGACACCATCGTGAAGGAGCGGCCACTCCTGGACTCCGGTTCGGGTCTGTCCGGTACTGCCGGTGTCGGCAAGGGCCGCGTGACCGTGGATGATATCGCCATCTTCACCGGCCGCTTCGAATCAGGAGCACTCGCATCGTTCGAGGCCTCACGCTTTGCCACGGGCCGTAAGAACACGCTGGAGATCGAGGTCTCGGGGGACAAAGGCGCGCTGGCCTTCGACCTTGAAGACCTTAACAGCGTCCAGTTCTACGACCGCACGGCACCCGCCGACCGCCAGGGTTTCCGGAAGATCCTGGTCACGGAAGCTGATCATCCCTACGTTTCGGCGTGGTGGCCCGCTGGCCACATGCTCGGCTACGAGCACGGGTTCTCCCACCAGGTCAAGGACCTCGTCGAGGGTATTGTGTCCGGCACCGATCCTCATGCCACGTTTGCTGACGGGCTGAAGGTGCAGCGCGTGCTCGACGCCGTCGAGCGCAGTTCCAACAATGATTCCGCCTGGACACGCGTCGCTGCTGGCGTCCCCGTCCAGGCCGCATAGGGAGGGAATGCACGTGGCACGACCAATTACCTTGTTCACCGGCCAGTGGGCCGACCTGCCGTTCGAGGAGGTGGCCCGGTTCGCTGGCGAGTGGGGCTACGACGGGCTGGAGATCGCCTGCTGGGGTGATCACCTGGACCCCTGGCGGTGGGATGACGACGCCTATGTGCAGGGCAGGCTGGACATACTTGAACGCCACGGCCTCAAGGTATGGACCATCTCCAACCACCTCAAGGGCCAGGCCGTATGTGACGACCCCATCGACGAACGGCACCGCGGCATCCTGCCGGACGTTGTGTGGGGCGACGGCGATCCGGAAGGGGTGCGCCGCCGGGCCGCCGAGGAACTGAAGAACACGGCCCGGCTCGCCGCCAGGCTCGGCGTGAAGACGGTAACCGGGTTCACAGGATCGTCCATCTGGAAGTACGTGGCGATGTTCCCGCCTGCCACCGAAAAGATGGTCGACGCCGGTTACCAGGATTTTGCGGACCGGTGGAATCCTATCCTCGACGTTTTTGACGAGGTCGGCGTGCGGTTCGCCCATGAGGTGCACCCCTCCGAGATCGCCTACGACTACTGGACCACGCAACGCACGCTGGAGGCGATCGGGCACCGCGAGGCCTTCGGGCTGAACTGGGACCCGAGCCACATGGTGTGGCAGGACATCGACCCGGTGGGGTTCCTGTGGGACTTCAAGGACCGCATCTACCACGTCCACTGCAAGATACGAAGAAGCGCCTCATCAACGGCCGGAACGGCCGGCTGTCATCCCATCTGCCATGGGCTGATCCGCGCCGCGGCTGGGACTTCATCTCCACAGGCCACGGCGATGTGCCCTGGGAGGATGCCCTCCGCATGCTCAATGCCATCGATTACCGCGGTCCGTTGTCCGTGGAGTGGGAGGACGCGGGCATGGACCGCTTAGAAGGCGCCCCGGAAGCGCTGGCGTTCGTGCGCCGGCTCTCCAGCTATGAGCCCTCCGCAGCGGCTTTCGACGCCGCCTTCAGCACGAAGTAGCGCACAGCGCCATATGGTGCACAGCAGAACGGCCGGTCCGGGAACTCCCGGGCCGGCCGTTCCGCTGTGTCAGCCGTCGTTTGTATGCAGGTCAGACCACAGCGCGGCCGGCCTGTGCTGTCCCGGCCAGGGCGGACCCCGCCAACGCCAGGTGCCGCCGCGTCATCTCCGTGGGGTCATCCAGCAGCCACTCGTGACCACCCCACTCGCTGGTCAGCGTACCTGTGAAACCGTCCCTGCTGAGCAGACTGCCAAGGTCGCTCAGCGGCTGCGAAACCCGGTGGCCGTCGTCGTCCAGGTCCCAGAACTTCAGGTGGAAGGCGCCCACGAGGGGAAGAATGCCTTGCAGGTCTGCGGGGTCGCTGCGGCCGAAGCGGATGAGCAGGTTCATAAAAAGTGTGTGGATGTCTGGCGGAACCTTCCCTGCGCGGAGCAGGGCAACCGCGGCGTCGAGGGTGGCGGGGTCCCGCCAGTCATTCTCAAGGCGCCCCAATAGTTCCGGGGAAATTCCTCCCCGCCGCAGTTCTTCAAGGTACGTCACCGGAAGCGCGGGCATCAGCATGCTGATGTCGACGAGCACCCGCACGTGATCGTCCCCCAACCCGGCGATCGCATCGAGGGCTGGCGCTACGGCGGGATTCCAGGGCGTCTGCTGCCCTTGGATCTCCTCGTACAGCACTAGGTCGAGTTCGTGCAGCAACGGTTGCAGCAATGTGAGCAGTTCCTTGCCGGCCTGGCCGATCGGCAGGCGGATCCCGTCGGCTCCCACCCGCTGGGCAGCGTGGAGCTGGGGGACCAGGAAGTCCAGGCGCTCCTGCAGGGAGCGGCGGGCCGTGGGTGAGGTGAAATCGTCGAGGCTGGCGCCAGCGATGCTGACACGCCCCCCTTTTGCGGCCAGGGAATCCCGCAGTTCGTCCACCTCGACATCCTGGGGAGCGGGAAAGGACCGCCACAGCAGGCCAGGTTCGAGCTCGATTGTTTTCGTGACGGAATCCGCTATGCCAGTCACAATGTCCTGGGCTGTTCGGCGGGCGGCGGTGATCTCCGGAGTCCAGTTGAACGAGCTGGCGCAGAGGGTCCAGTAGGGAGGAATTTCGGGGGCCATTTGGGTGCTTTCCCCTTTATGCTTGTTATTGACAAACTTATGTCACTTTTAGGATAAAGGATGGAAGCCATGTTGCAAACCGCTTTGCGCGAAGATGCGCTGACGGCCACGCCGGGAGGCTTTGAGCTCCGGCTGGGACTTCCGTGGATCCGCTCGATGCCTCTGTCCAGCGTGGCTGGCCTGGCAGTGGAGGTCGACTGCGTCGCGGTGCCATCGGGGGAGTTGACGGTGCTACTGGGGAGGCGACGTGTGCCGGCAGGTGCACTCCCGGAAGAGTCCGGCTGGTGGTTCGTGCAGGACAGGCTGGTCCTGTCCGGCAGGCGCGAACTTCACCGTGGTGCGCACGCCGTTACCGTCGACTTCCGGCTGCTGGTGCCCTACCTGCACGCCGGCCCGGGCTCGCCGTTGGTCCTGCCGTTCCGCCTGGAGGCCTGGCTGGATCCCGACCAGGCACCGGTGCCCAGCGCGTCCCTCGACGTGACCTGAGCTGCCAGGCCGCGTCGGGACAGTTCCTTTTTCCGGGAGGCCGGCTCTCCGGCTGGCACACAATCGTGGAACACTATGCCGGAACAGTTGCCCGTTCAGGTGACGGCCGGCCCTCTGCAAACCAGCGGGGGAAGGTGACGTCGAATAGCTGCTCGCGGGCCAGCTCGGCGCCGCCGCGCAAGGGTTCGCGCTCATCGTTGACGGAAAGGGTGATGGTGAGGTCCCGAGTGGCGAGCGGCAGTGACAATTCGTAGACGCGTTGGCGCACCTCGGCCAGGAACACCTCGCCGGCGGAGCCCATGGCGCCGCCGATGACAATGACGCCGGGGTTGAACATGTTCACGAGGGCCGAAATGGTTTCGCCTGCTACGTGGGCCGACTTTTGGACGAGAGTGATGGCAAGGGAGTCTCCCGCTTGGGCTGCGAGGGTGATCGCCTCAAGTGTCAGCGCCCCCTTCTTCGCCAGCGCGGCAAGGGAGGTATTGGCCCCTTCCTTGATGGCCTCTTCTGCGTCCCGGACCAGTGCCCAGCCGCCGGCAACCGCTTCCAGGCAGCCGATCTTGCCGCACCGGCACTGTGCATCCGAATCGGAAACGCGGACATGGCCAATGTCGCCGGCGGCCCCGTTTGCGCCCCGGTGGATCCTGCCTTTGGACAGCAGGCCGGCTCCGATGCCCGAGCCGATTTTGCAGTAAATGAGGTCCGCCAGGGTGTCGCGCCGCCGGGCGCGTTCCCCGAGGGCAAGGAGGTTGGAATCGTTGTCCACCCATACAGGTGCATTGAAGCGGTCTTCAAAGGGGGTGCGGACGTCGTAGCCGTTCCACCCCGGCATGATCGGTGGCGCCACGGGCCGCCCCGTAGCGAAGTCCACGGGGCCGGGCAGCCCCACCACCACACCCCACACGGGCACCTTGGGGTCCTTCTTGAGCAAATCGTCGACCAGGGACAAGGCTGCGTCGATGGTCTTCTCCGGACCCTCCGCGATATCCCAGGGGCGGTGCGTGTGTTCCAGGATGTCGCCGTCGAGCGCAGTTATGCCCACCCGCATGTGGGCCGCACCGAGGGCGCATATCACGATTCGTCCCTGCTCTGCCCGGAATCGCAGGGTCCGTGGAGCGCGGCCGCCGGACGAGGCGCCGAACTCGCCGTCAGCGAGGAAGCCAATCTGAATGGCCTGATCCACACGTTGACTGACGACGCCCCTGCCCAGGCCGGTGACCTTGCCGATTTCCGGGCGGGTGGTTGCTTCGCCTGTGCGTACCAGGTTTACGATCCGCAAAAGGCTCGTCACTTCATCCGTTTGTGCCCCAAAGCGGAGTGTGGAGTCTGTCGTCATGCTCACAATTCTCACACATTGTGGCCGACTAAGGTGCGGCGCGGCGCGACTATAGCCAGAACCTCTCTTACTTATGAATAATAAGCACATAAGAGAAGGAGGGCGATGATGCCGTGGAACGTAGGGATCCTTGGGGCCGGACCGGGGGTTGCGGCTCTTCATCTCCCGGTGCTGGGGCGGCTGGTGGAGCTGTTCAAAGTGGTGCACATTGCCGATGCCGGGAGCGGCCGCGCCCGGGTTCTGGCCGAGCGCCTTGGTGCCAACTGGTCGGAAGGAGAGGTTGACCTGCTCGCGGACCCGGAGGCTGATGTGGTGGCCGTCTGCAGTCCGCCTGCTGACCATGCCCGCCAAATCCTGGCTGCCGTGGCCGCCGGCAAGCGCGGCATCTTCTGCGAGAAGCCACTGGCCACCAGTGGGGAGGAGGCCGAAGAGGTCATTGCTGCGTGCCGGGCCACAGGCGCCATCCTCCTCGTGGGGACGAACCATCTGTTTGATGGGGCATGGGGGCGCGCAAAGCACCACCTTGTGGCCCTCGAAGGCAGAGTGCAGGCAATCTCCGTGACGCTGGCGCTCCCGCCGAATGACCGGTACCACCGGCTGGTCACGGAGGGCGGCCCTTTCATGGCCGCCCGACGGGGACGTCCCGACCTGGACGATCCTGCGGTGGCTGCCGGCGTCCTGCGGCAGTTGCTGACAGGGCTCGCGATCCACGATCTTCCCGCCGTCAGGGACGTTGCGCCAGGCATCGACGAAGTGGTCTATGCGCGGGTCGCTCCGCCCATCGGCTACGTGGTGGGTTATCGGTCAGGGGGCGTGCTGGTCCAGCTGGCGCTTACCATGCTTGCGGAAGGACCCGATGCCCTCTGGCGGATGGGCATCGCAACCTCCCACGATCGCATCGAGGTTAGTTTCCCGCCGGCCTTCGTCCATGCCGGAAGTGCCGTCACCCGCGTACGAAGCGTGGACGGGCTCTGGACAGAGTACCCGCGGGATCTGGAAGACGGCTACGTGACGGAGTGGCGCCTGTTTGGGTCGCTCCTTGAGGGCGTGGCCCCGGTGGAGTACGACGAACTGTTGGCGGACTCGCATTATGCAATCGACCTCGGCGACGCTGCGGCCGCGAAAGTTCTTGAAGGAGTGCCCCTATGAGTCCAGGTGATCGAGGGTATGGCGTCGTCACTGCGTTGCCTTCCTATGTGGCTGCTGTCGCCGAACTACCTCTCAGCGCTGCCCTGACCGATGGCGTCAGTGGCGCGGTGGTGGTGGTGCCCGGATCCGGCGATTGGTGGCAGGGCATGCTGGCGGCCCGGGCCGGGGGAGCGTCAGCAGTAGTGGTTGCGGACCCGGGCGTGCTCCCGCGCGAGATAGTGGAAGCCGAGCCGTGGCCGGGTGGCATTCCTGTGATAGTTGAGCGCCCCCGCCTGCGCCCCGATGTTGTTGCTGAGGCGGTCCGGGCAAGGCGAGGCAGTCCGGCCCGGATTATCACGGTGGAGTGCGCTGCACCCGCTCCGGCCCTGGATGCCGCGATTCGTGACGGCTTTGGCTGGCAGCGGTCCCTGGCCCAGAGGAAGTTGGCGCTTCGGTCCAATATTGCCACGGCGCAGGGCAGGATGGCGCTCCTGGACTGGGAGGGCGCCTCCGGCGGGACAGTTCCCGCCACTCTTGCGGCGACGGTGGTGGGGGGTCTTCGAGCCGGAGGCCTGCTCCAGGTGATGGCCCTTGGTGAGGTGAGGACGGAAGTAACTGTGGACCAGCCTGCCGGACTGATACGACTGGAGACGTCAACCGAGGATGGAACGTTGAGGGCTCCTGATCACCATGAGTCATCAGCCCGCCTGGCGCTTCGCCGGGCATTTAACGCCTATGCCTCAGGCGTGGCGGCTACCGATCTGGAGGGGCTGCTGGAGGACATGGCCCTCACGTGGGCCCTGGGTGCTCCGTAAGTTCTTTGAGTCTAATTCCGGCGTTCTTTTGTTGTTTTCTGACGAAAGTGAAGTAACATGGGTGGTGGCGCCGGGGTTCCTTCCGGACCCGTTCTCCGCCGTGATGGTGCGGCGGAGGCACAACACGTCGCGTCGACGGCCCGATCGTTCGGGTAGATCACTATGCCACTTTCACCTTTGAGACTACGTCTCCTTGTTACCTCCCTGCTCTCGGTCTCCTTCCTCGGAGCCCTGGACCACACGGTGGTGTCCACTTCCCTGGCCACCATTGCCGGCGAGCTGGGCGCGCTGCAGCTGATGAGCTGGGTTGTTGTGGGCTACACCCTCGCAAGCACAGTGCTGCTGCCGGTGCTCGGCAAACTGGGCGATGTGCTGGGGGCTCGCAGGATCTTCCTCGGTTCACTGGTCATGTTTCTGGCCGCTTCCCTTGCCTGCGGATTCGCCCACGACATGACCTGGCTCATCGCCGCCCGCGTCCTGCAGGGGATGAGCTCCGCAGGCCTGCAGCTGATGTCCCAGACCATCATTGCCCAGGTCACCACGCAGCGGGAACGGCCGCGCTACATGGCGATCGTTGGCGCTGCTTTCCCCATCGCGATCCTTATTGGCCCCGTGCTCGGCGGCGCCATCACCGACTACTGGGGCTGGCAGTGGGTCTTCTGGATCAACATCCCCGTGGGCGCGGCAGCCCTGGTCCTTGCGCTGATCGCGGTTCCACACCGGGAACCGGGCCCCACTCCACGCCACTTCGATGTCGCCGGCGCAGCTGTTTTCACCACCGCACTCGTTGCGCTCGTGCTCGCCGTTTCCTGGGCAACCGAACGGACCGCGGGTCCCGCTGCCGCTGTCGCGCTCGCACTCAGCATCGTGGGCTTTACCGTTTTCTTCCTAATAGAGCGGCGTGCTCCCGAGCCCATCGTGCCGTTCCACTTCTTTGCCAACCGCACCATAGCCGCAGGCACCGCGCTGTCGGCGATTATCGGCGTCGGGCTCTTCTCCATCACTGCGTACCTGCCCACGTACTTCCAAATGGCATACCAAACCACCGCCACCGTCTCCGGGCTTGTCCCCATCGCCACAGTGTTCGGCATGCTGATCAGTAACCTGCTCACCGGATGGCTGGCCAGCCGGACAGGGCGCTACCGGATCTTCCCGATCCTGGGTACTTCGCTGGGAGCGGCAGGGCTCTTTGCGATGGCCGTGCTGCCCGTCGGGCTGCCGTTGTGGGTGCCCATGATTGCAATGAGTGTGGTTGGCATGGGCACCGGGGCGTTTATGAGCCTGATCGTCGCAGTGGTCCAGGGCGCTGTCCCCGCCAGCCAGACCGGCACCATTACGGCAACCATCAACCTGGTGCGGCAAGTGGGATCAACAGTGGCGACGGCGGTCATTGGCGGGGTGATCGGCTTCGGTGTCGCAGCCCTGTTGCCGTCGGGCCTTGACGCCTCCACGCTTACCCCCCAACTGGTCCACGCGGCGGACCCGGCCGTCCAAGCCCGCGTCGCGCAGATCTATGGCACGGTCTTCATTCCCATCTTCATCGCCCTGGCAATCACTTATGCCGTAGGAATCATCGCGGCGGTCCTGCTTCCCCATGGCTGGCTCTCCGATGAGCCCGTTCCCGCTTCCCACACAACTTCCGAATCCCTTTCGGCCTGATTTCAAAGGAGACATCATGTCCAATTCCACTATCGTTATCGTCGGCAGCGGGCCCATCGGCTCCGCCTACGCACGCGTGCTTCTTGAGCAGGTCCCGAACGCCCGGGTGGTGATGTTCGAAGCCGGGCCGCAGCTGACGGAAGTTCCCGGTGAGAGCGTCCGGAACATTCCCGACGCCGCGAAAAAGGCCCGCGCGAGGGAAATATCGCAGGGGCCGCAGGCCGGTGCCTACCGCGAGTCGCTCGGTATCCCTGCCGGGACCGTCACCGAGGGAATGTTCACCGCACGCCAGGGCACCCACCTGCTGGACTTCGGCGGCGCCGGCTCAGCCCACGCGCCAAGTTTCCCCGCAGCGGCGGCGGCCACCAACGTTGGCGGCCAAGGGGCGCACTGGACCTGCGCGACGCCGTCGCCCGCCTTCAGCGAGAAAATCCCGTTCATTGCAGGCAACGAGTGGGATGCGCTCATCGAGGAGGCCAAGCAGTTGCTGCACGTTCACAGTGCAGCGTTCGCTGATTCGGCGGTGGGTGAAGCCATTAGGTCCCTCCTTGATGAAGAGTTCGGCGCGGAACTGCCGGACGGCTACGGCGTTGGCACGCTGCCAGTGGCCGGCGATCCGCAGCCGGACGGCTCAGTGCGCTGGGCGGGGGCCGACGTCGTCCTCGGCCCGCTGATCGATCAGGGCAGCCCGCTCTCGAAGCAGTTCGAGCTCCGTGACCTCACCCTGGTCCGTCGCGTGGAACTGGACGGACGGCGGGTCACCGGAGTCACCGTCCAGGACCTCCGCACGGGGGAGGTGTCGTTCGTGGCAGCTGACGTCGTTGTCGTGGCGGCGGACGCCTTCCGTTCCCCCCAGCTCCTGTGGGCATCGGGTGTTCGGCCGAAGGCGCTCGGGCACTACTTGACTGAGCATCCCGTGGTTATCTCCACGGTGGCCCTGGACGCCGAAAAGATGGGGCGGCACGCCACCGAAGAGGACCTCAAGGCCGAACTGGCCCGGCGTGCACAGAACCCCGCAGATCCCGTCGCTGCCGTGAACCGCATTCCGTTCTCCGAGCCGGAGCACCCTTTCTCCGTGCAGGTGATGTACACCGAGACAACGCCATTCCCGATGGAGCCGGGAACCCCGTACTCCGAGAACCGCTGGGGCTACGTCAACATGGGCTACGGGACGCGAAAGCACCCCCGCTACGAGGATGCCGTCACCTTTGACGACAACGAGACGGACTACCGGGGATTCCCAAACATGACCATTGAGTACACGCTCACCGAGAGGGAAGACGCGGAGATCGCTCAAGCCACGGAGCGGCTCCGCCGTGCCGGGAAAGCTCTCGGCGTCTTCGTCGCCGAGCCGCGCCTCATGCCGAACGGCTCCAGCCTGCACTACCAGGGCACAATGCGCATGGGCGACACCGACGACGGCACCTCGGTGGCGGATCCGTGGTCTCGGGTGTGGGGGTACAACAACCTGGTGGTGGGCGGCAATGCTTTGATTCCGACGGCTACGGCGATGAACCCGACGCTGATGAGCGTAGCCATCGCAGTGCGTGGCGCCCGAAAAATGGCCGAGGAGATCAGTCTCGCGGCCGAGTCCGCTGCCGGCTGAACTACCGCTCGGGCCATAACGTGTCACGGGGGCAATCGAACGGGACCTTGCCCATGGAGTCCCAAGCCGGTTCCATATTTTCGAAGGCAATGGCGTTGTCGGGCCCTACGGGCTTAGCCTGGGGGCCCGGTACCTCTTCCAGCGCTGGGCAGCTCTTTCAACTTCTCCGGGACGGCAGGTCCAGAACACGCGCAGAATTGGCCCGCAACACGGGTCTTGCGCGTTCAACGGTCAAATCCCGCATCGAGGACTTGTTTCATTTGGGGCTCATCAAAGATGGTGGGGGGACGGCGTCCAGCGGAGGGCGGCCTCCGGCGACAGTTGCGTTTGACCCGTCTGCACGCGCAGTACTCGTCATTGAGATGGCCGTCAGCCAGATCCTGGTTACGGTGACAGACCTGTCGGGGAAGGTACTTGCGGACCAACAGTGCCAGCGTCTGCAAGCACAAGAGCCGCCGGCAACCTTGGGCCGGGCCATTGCCGTGGGCAGGCAACTTCTGGGAACTGCCGGCTGCGGGGGCGAAATGCTTGCGGGCGTTGGGATCGGGCTGTCCGGTCCAAGCCACCGCACCGACAACCACGCGGGGTCTCAACTCAGGCCCGGCTGGCATGGATTCGACTTCGAGAGCTTCATTCAACGGTCACTCCAAGTGCCCGTTGTCGTCGATAGCGTCGTCAATCTGATGGCGCGGGGGGAGCACACAGCCCATTGGTCCGGTCACGGCAACTTCATGTTCGTGAACGTCGATTCGAGTATTGGCTCTGCGATTATCAGCGGCGGTAGATTGCAGCCTGGCGCCAATGGGGCGACGGGTGGCTTGGGGCACGTTCGCGCGTCCAACGGTGGCGACCTTGCGTGCCCCTGCGGGAACTATGGCTGCTTGGACATGATTTCTTCAGTGCCGGCACTGGTCCGGAAAGTTCGCCAGCACGGCGTGGATGCCCGAACGGGTGAAGATCTTTTGCGTCTGGCAGCTGACGGTCAGCCCGAAGTCATATCCGCGCTGCATCAAGGGGGCCGTGAAATAGGAGACGTCCTGGCAACGGCCGTCAGCTTGCTGAACCCCTCGGTCATCGTTCTCGGCGGTAGCCTGGGGGAGTCGGCGGATGTCCTTGCCGGGGTCCGGGAAGTTGTTTACCAGCGGGCTCTGCCGCCGGTGACGTCCCAGCTGCAAATCAACCACTCGCTTCTGCATCACCAAGCCACAATTGCCGGAGCCACTCAGGTGGTCGCGGACCGTGTACTCTCACCGGCGGCAATAGATGCAGCTGTGCTGGACCTACTGTCGTAGCGGCGCAGCCGGGGGCTTTGATAGTCCCGTGATGGTAGGAGACTCCTGCCGGAGGCCCATCTCCAAGGCTCACCAGGGACTGTTCCAGCCGATATGTCTCACCACTTCACTCAGAGGCCGCGGCGTCCCGCCCACAGCCCGTGCAGCAGCGGCACGAGCGACGCGATCATCAGCAGGTTGCCTAGCAGCGTGTCGTCCCCCCTGACCACAGAACCTGCGATGAGCAGGGCGCCGAAAACCAGCGCCGATGCGGTTCGCTGCGCCGTCCGGTCCAGCCGTGCCATCTGACGTTCGAGACGCGGATTGGCCACGGATAGTGAGCCGTCCTCGATTCGAGTGAGAAGCCCGTCCAGGCGTTTCGGCAGCCCCAGTGCGACGCCGGCGACGTCGAGCGCCTGCTTGGCCACGTCCTGGACGATGTTTCCACGCTCGTCGCGCAGCAATTGCGCCGCATAGGGTTCCACCGCGTCCCACAGATTGAACCTGGCATCCAGCGAGCTGCACACCCCCGAGGTGAGTGACATCGCCCGGATGATGAGCAGGAAGTTCTCCGGCAACTGGAACGGCAGCGAGCGGACCAGGTCGCCGAACTCCACCGCAAAATCGAGGAACTCCCGCGGGTCCACTTCGCGCAGTTCGGCGAAGCCCATCCCGCCGAACCGGGCAAAGAGATGCGTCATTGCCCGCTCAAGCTCGGCCGTGTCCGCCGACGGCACCAGCACACCCACATCGCGGATCGCGGCCACCAAGCCCTTACCGTCACGCGAGGCGGCCGCGATCAAAAGCTTCCGCAGGCCGCTGCGGGTACTGGCAGGAACCTCGCCCATCATGCCGAAGTCGATGAACGTCAGCTTCCAGGGGCGTCCTGCGGTTGCATTGGAAGCCGGTGTGACGAAGATGTTCCCGGGATGCGGATCGGCATGGAAAAAGCCGCTGCTGAACAACTGGTCGAACATGACCGAGGCGAAAACCGGGGCAACCTGAGCCGGATCGATACCCGCGGCAAGAAGTTCCTCCGCATCAGTGATCTTGATTGCCGCGACATTTTCGAGGACGAGCACGCGGCGGGTGCTCCACTCCCACACGACTTCGGGCACACCAACCCGGTCGTCGTCGGCGAAATCAGTCGCGAAGCGTTCGGCATTCGCTGCTTCATGCAGGTAGTCGATCTCCTCAAGGCTAATTTGCGCAAACTCCTCGACCAGCGCGGGCATGTCCGCACGATCGGACACCAGACGCACATGGCTGAGCCAGCCGGCCACTTTGCGCAGTGCCGCCAGATCGACGTCGACAATCGCGTTGATGCCGGGGCGCTGCACCTTCAAGACCACGCTGTGGAGCCCGGCGTCGGCGGCATTGGCGGGAAGGAGTTGCGCACGGTGCGCCTGCCCGAGGGATGCGGCGGCGATTGGCATCTCTTCGACTGAGGCGAAAACCTTGTCCAGCGGCGCGCCCAGCTCCGCCTCGGCAAGTGCTCGGATTGCGGGAAACGGGACGGGGGGCACCTCGTCCTGGAGTCCCTCAAGTTCCTTGGTGATCTCGGGCGGAAGCACGTCGAGTCTGGACGACAGGAACTGACCCACCTTGATCATCAGGCCGCCCAAATCCACGGCCAGCACGTGGAAGCGCCGCGCGAAGCGCCGCATCCTCGTCGTCCGGGTGCGCTCGGCAATTTTGCCTAGCCCGACGCGGGGGAGGAACAGCTCAAACCACCAGGTCACCGCGAGATGCCACGCGGCGAAGCGCAGGATGCGACGGTAACGGGCGCGGGTGCTCCCGGCGCCGGGTACCGGATCCGCCCGGTCCCGACGGACCGACGTCACCCCGTCAGTCCTGGGCGAGGATCGAATACAGCCGGCGACGTGCCTCGTCGAGCACCGCCACGGCCTGCTGCACCTGCTCCGGCGAGCCGGTGCGACCTACCTGCGACGCGGCCTGCGCTAGCTCAAGGCCAGCCTTGGGCAGTGCCGCGAATCCGGTGCCGGAAGCCTGGCCTCCTGACTCCCACGGCGCTGATGCATGCGCACCCGCCACTTCCTCCCGGCCTGCTTCGGTGAGCGAGTAGATCTTGCGGCCGTTGGACTCCTCGGCACGGATCAACCCCTCATCGGCCAGAAGTTGCAGCGTGGGGTAGACGGAGCCGGCACTGGGCTTCCATCTGCCGCTGCTGCGCTCCTCGATTTCACGGATGATCTGATAGCCGTGCATCGGCCGCTCCGCGAGCAGGGCCAGCACCGCCGAGCGCACCTCGCCCCGCCCCGCGCGGGTGCCGGAGCGATTCTCAAACCTTGAACGCAGCTCTTCAACGGCGTGCCACATACCCTCGATGTTGGGGCCGCCAAATCCGCCCGCAGGGTATGAATTACGCATGCTGCTCTCCTAATGGGACGCGAACGATACTCAACGATACATCCCGATACAGGCGAAAACCAGCACCTCGAAGAGGGCTGCCGAGTGGAGGATTACGCACAAGGTTCCCGGCAACGTCGACGTAAAATCCCACCCCACCGGATCTGTGCCACCCGGTTGTGGAGCCTTGGGCGTGGGCTGGTTCGCGCTAACGGGGGTCAGTCAACCCCCGAGGCGCTGGCTAAATGACATAAGACGCGATTGCATCTCCCAGTACGAAGTGGCGGCCGGCGATTGCTTGCCGTCACGCAGGGCGCTGACGACGTTCACGGCCGCGTCAACTGCTGCGCGGTACGGCAGGGAACCGGAACTCACCCGCCGGACGCCCAGCGCACCCAGCTCGGCAACAGTCAGCGAGGGATGCGCCAGCACGTTGAGCGGCAGCCCAATGCCGGCGGTAATGGTCCGGATGTCCTCCGGAACCACAAGTCCGGGGACAAATATTCCGTCCGCCCCGGCGTCGGCGTAGGCAGAGGCACGGAGCAGGACGGCATCCACAGTGGCCTGTTCGCCGAACCATATGTTGTCCACCCGTGCGTTGACGAACATGGCCGGGCTGCGTCTCTTGACGGCGGCAACCTTGTCGGCAAAGGCTGCTGGATCGACCAGGTGCCCGGCCGTGCTGTCCTCCAGGTTGACCCCGGCCACGCCAAGGGTAGCCAGTTGGGCCACAAGTTCCGCAACCTCTGCAGGGTCATCGGAGTAGCCGTCCTCGATGTCCGCCGTGACGTGGACAGGCAGGCGGCACAAATGCTCCACGAGTGCCGTGGTTACGGCCTTGCTGGATCGACCTCCGTCCGGCAGGCCGGCACTTGCCGCAACGCCAAAGCTGGTGGTGCCGACTGCCGGGAACCCCGCTGTCGCGAAAGCCAAGGCGGATCCGACATCCCATGCGTTGGGCAGCAGGAGTGGCGCCGCAGCGTGATGGAGTTCCCGAAAAGTGGCCATTTCATTGCCATCCCCTGCTAACCGAATAGGTGAATCCCCGTTCAGTCTACAAACGCGGCCGGACGCCGCAAGGGACCGACGTTTCGCGGAACAAGTGATGGCCTAACGGGACAAGATGCTCGGGTCGTGCCCGCCTGGTCGGTACCGGCGAACATTCGTGCTGTGGATGTACTGTACGGATAACCTGTGGGTATGAAGAACCTGGACCTGAACCTGCTGCCCCAACTTCAGGTCCTGCTGGAGCTACGCAACGTTTCCCGGGCGGCCGAGAGGCTTCAGCTCAGCCAGCCTGCCACCAGCGCGGCGATGGCCAGACTCCGCCGGCACTTCGACGACGAACTCCTGGTCCGGAACGGCCGCACCTACGACCTCACGCCCTTTGCGCAATCCCTGGTCCCGCTGATAGATGAAGCCATGCTACACATCCAGCGGGCCACCCGGGTGCGGTCAGGTTTCGACGCCGCCACGAGCGAACGGGAATTTGTGATTGCGGCGTCGGACTACGCTGCGGCGCTGATTGTTGGTCCGTTGCGGGGGATTCTGCGGGAGGAGGCCCCAAGCGTGTCCGTGGACTTCGTCCCGACGGCCAAGTCCGGCATCCAGGGCCAAATGGCCGACTATTCAAAGATTGACCTTCTGGTGGGGCCAACCGGTTACCACATGCAGGGTACGAGCAAGCAGGTGTTCCGGGACAGTTTCGTGGCAGTGGCTGATTCCGGAAATTCCCTGCTCCAGCAGCCCCGCCTCACGCTGGACGACCTGGCCACGGTGCCTCACGCCGTCGGCTATTTCGGTGAGGGCATCAGCACCCCGGCGGACAAGCTGTTTGAATCCCGCGGTGTTCAGCGCCGCGTGGCAGCCGTGGTGGCCGGGTTTCTGTCGCTGCCGCTGCTGGTCGAAGGAACGGATCTGGTGGCACTGGTCCCGATGATGCTGGCGGCACGGGCCCAGCGCGGAGGGGACATTGTGGTGCTGGAGTTCTCCGAAGGCACCGAGGCGTCCCTTGTGGAGGCCATGTACTGGCACCCCTCCCAGACGGAGGACCCCGCCAGCGCCTGGTTGCGCTCCGTGGTGCAGCGGGCCTGTTCGCGGCTGCACGGACTTTTCCCCGTCACCTTCCACCCGGTGACTATCGACGCGGCGGATACCAGGTAGACCAAACGCGCTGTTCCCCATCCCGGGCATCACTGAGAGAGTCGGAGAAACATCCCTTCGAAAGGAAGACCCATGCCTGTCTCCAGCCAGCGCCTGGCCGGCAAAACCGCCGTGATCACCGGAACCGCCAGCGGGCAGGGGAGGGCGGCCGCCCTCGCCTTCGCTTCCGAGGGTGCGCTGGTGGTCGGCTGCGACATGGACGACGACGGCGCCGCGGCCACCGTTGAGCAGGTCACCGCGGCCGGTGGCCGGATGGCCAGCAGCAGGGTTGACCTGACGGATGAGGGCGCTGTGGCGGCATGGGCGCAGGATGTGGCCGCAACCCACGGCCAGGTCCACATCCTGTATGCCAACGCGGCGGTCACCCGCTTCGCCCCGGTGGAGCAGCTCACGTTCGCCGACTGGAAATGGAACGTGGCGCATGAACTGGATGTGGTGTTCCTGCCGGTGAAGTACTTCTGGCCCCGGCTGATCCAGGCGCGGAACACGGCCATTGTCCTGGTGGGCTCAACGGCAGGGGTCACCGGTTCCATGACCAACGGCCGCCTGGCACACACCGCCACCAAGGGAGCCGTGGTTGCCATGACGAAGCAGCTCGCGGCCGAAGGGGCTCCGCACGGACTGCGCGTCAACGCCGTCAGTCCCGGAATGATCCGCACCGCCGCCACCGAGGGCAACCTCCTGGCCGCAGACCACCCTATGCGAACCATCGCAGGCAGCATCCCGCTGGGCCGGATTGGCACGCCGGAAGAAGTCGCCAAGTGCGCACTGTTCCTTGCCTCGGACGACGCGTCCTACGTGACGGGCGCCAACCTGATGGTCGACGGCGGCTGGTCGGCGGTGCTGCCGGGCTAACGCATGGCGTCCGAGACCGACTTGGCGCCGCCGTGGCCCGACTGGCCGCCATCCACCGGAATTTCCGCGCCTGTCACGAAGGAGGACAAAGGACTGAGCAGGAACAGCACGACGCCGGCCACCTCCTCCACGCCTCCGGTGCGGCCCAGCGGGATTTCGGCCAGGGTGGCCTGCCGGAACTCCGGCTTGGCGCTCGCCGTCATGGGCGTATCAATGAAGCCCGGGTGGACGGTGTTCACCCGGATACCCTGCGGGCCAAGCTCCGTGGCCGCCACCAGGGAGAGCCCGCGCAGGGCCCATTTGCTGGCGGTGTAGGCGACCGGATAGTGCGCCGTCAGTCCTGCGACCGAACCCACGTTGACGATCGCGGAGCCGGACCTCATCAGGGGTGTGAGGGCCTGGATTCCCAGCAAAGCTCCGGCAACGTTCACTTCGTACACCTTCTGCAGGTCGGCCACCGAGGCATCCAGAAGCCGGCTCCTCCGGGTGATTCCGGCATTGTTCACCAGGCCGTCCACCCTCCATCCCCGGGACTGTATCCATTGAGCGAGACCGGACCAGCCGGAGGCATCGGCAACATCAAGCTGGCGGTACACCAACGCACCACCGGACGACGACGACAAAGCGGCCAACTCAGCCGGCATATCCGCCGCGAGGTCCGTCGCGATGACGCACGCTCCGGCCTCCACCAACAGCCGCGCTTCGGCAGCCCCCTGACCCTGGCCGGCCCCCGTTAGCACCACTGTCCTGCCCGCGAGCTGGAAGGAAACCACTCTCAGGCCCCCGAAGCAGCCGCAGCCGCAACCCGGTTCCGCGGGCGGGTCCGGGCAGGAATACGGGTAACGGCATCGCGCCGCTCACCCACGGTGTTCTCGATGCGGCCAATGCCTTCCACTGTCATCCGGACCACGTCGCCGGTCTTGAGCGGCGGGGGAGTCTTCGAGCCGTTCCGTCCCCAGAGTTCCGCGAGGCAGCCACTTCCACACGTGCCGGAGCCCAGGACATCGCCGGGCTTCACCACCGAGTCCTGCGACGCGTAAGCAACAAGCTCGGCGAACGGCCAGCCCATGTTGGACAGCAGGTCCTGCCCGACGGCTTCCCCGTTGACTTCCACGGCCATGGAGATCGGCAGGAACCCCTCGGCGTCGTGCAGGTCCTCGAACTCGTCCGCCGTGACTATCCACGGGCCCAGGGTGTTGGCGAAGTCCTTGCCCTTGCACGGGCCAAGGCTTACTTTCATCTCGCGGCGCTGCAGGTCCCGCGCGGACCAGTCATTGAGCACCGTGTAGCCGAAGATGTGCTGGTGCGCCTCCGCTGCTGTCAGGTTCCGGCCGTCGCTCCCGGGAACGCGTCCGACGACGGCGGCGACTTCGGTCTCGAAGTCCAGGTCGTCGCAGCCGGCCGGAATCCCGACCACCTCGCCGGTTCCCGTCACGGTGTGCGGATTGGTGAAGTAAAACGTGGGTGCCTCGTACCACTCGGGCACCACGCCGGCCACGCCGTCGATGCTTTTCCGCACCCCTTCGACGTGCTCCTCGAAGGCCACAAAATCACGGATGGTGGCAGGCGCCAGCGGGGCAATCAGCTGCACGTCCGCCAGCGGCACGGGCGCCGCCGACCCGATGCTTTTGCCGGCGAGGGCCAGGGTTTCGGCAAGTCCGGCTTCCAGCAGGCTGTTGACGGTCCTGCCCGCGGGCAGGGCGTAGCAGTTTCCGCCGACCACAAAGCCGGACTGCGTCCCGCCGTCGTAATTCCAGCGTGCAATCTTGACCATGACGTTGTCCCTTAAGCTGTGGGTCGGGCGGTGAGGATTGAAGCGGGCGTGATGCCGAGGGCTGCGGCGTTACCGGCCAGCACTTTGGCTTCGTCGTCCGCGGGAAGGCTGGCCGCGCGCACTTCGTCCACAGGGAGGTCGGATCCCATGTCGAAGGGGTAGTCGGAGCCCAGCAGCACCTGCTCCGGGCCGGCTGCCGCCACCAGCGCCCGCAGCTCAGCCGGGTCATGGACCAGCGAATCGAAGTAGAGCTTCTTCAGGTATGACGACGGCGGCTGGGCGCAGCCATGTGCTTCCGGCCGGACTTTCCACGCGTGGTCGGAACGGCCCAGGCTTGTGGGAAGGTATCCGCCGCCGTGGGCAGCCACAACCTTCAGCAGCGGGTGGCGGTCCAGGACTCCGCCGAAGATCAGGTGCGACAGGGCCACCGCGTTTTCGGCCGGCTGCGACACGGTGTTGGCCAGGTAAAAGCGGTCCAGCCGTTCATCCAGGGAGCAGCCGAACGGGTGCAGGAACACCAGTGCGCCCAGCTCTTCAGCCCGGGCCCAGAACGGCTCAAGCCTCGGATCGGAGAGTTCAACGGTGCTGCGTTCCGGGTCGCCGGGAGTGGCGGCGAACGAGCCGATCTCCACGCCGAGCAGCCCGCACTCCAGCACCGCGTGCTCCAGGGCGTCCACCATCAGCCCGGGATGCTGGAGCGGCACCAGGCCCAGGCCGTTGAGGCGTTCCGGGGCGCGGTCAACGAACTCGCGCACCGCCCGGTTGGCGGCCAGGGCCAGCTGAAGCGACAGTTCCTCGCCGGCGAAGTAGTAGAAGTGCGACGGCGACGGCGAGACCAGCTGCACGTCCACGCCCTGGGCGTCCATGTCCTGCAGCCGGCGGTCCAGGTCCGTCAGCTGTGGCCAGCGCTCCTTGATCATCCGGCCTGAAGCGGCCATCGACTCCGGGCCGTTACGGCGCACCTCCAAGGCCTGTTGGGCACCAAAACCTTCGGAGTCGGCGTCGGAAACCAGCTGCTGCAGGGCCGGAAGCAGGATGTGGGCGTGGACGTCCACCGTGGGGTTTGCAACAGGATCGGTGCTCATGCGGGTTCCTTGACCATGCTGGAGATCGAGTGCATGAGGCCCGGCACGTCGGCGTCGCGGACGCCGTCGAGCATCCACTGGCCCAGCTGGACGGAGGCGTTGACCACTGCCTTGGCACGGTCCAGCCGGCGGTCGGCGAACTCCTTCCAAAGCGTCTCGGTGACGTCATCGGCGCTGATCAGCAGTTCGGCGAGCACCGCCGCGTCCTCGAGTGCCATGGCAGCGCCCTGCGCGATGGTGGGCGGGCAGCTGTGCGCGGCGTCCCCGATGATCACGGTGCGGCCGCGGTTCCAGGGCCCGTCCACCAGGTGCGTGGTGAACCACGTGTAGTTGATGCGGGCACTGTGGTCCAGGTTGGCGCGGATCTCGTTCCATGGCCCGCCGTAGGCAGCGGCGAGTTCGGCCATGATGCGCGGGCCGTCCTCGTGCCTGCGCTCCTGGGCCTTCTCCACCAGGTAGGCGTAGATGGTGTCCGGGCCGGTGGGGCAGTAGCCGGCGATGAAGCAGGGGCCGCCGTAGGTGAGGTCGGTGCGGACCACATCCGCGGGACGCTCCACAAAGGCACGCCAGATGCCCATGCCGGTGGAGGCAGGTTCCACGTCGATGCCGATCGCCTTGCGGACGGCTGAGTGCAGGCCGTCGGCGCCGATCAGGAGGTCATAATTCTCGGTCGTGCCGTCGGCGGTGCTGACGGTGACGGAGCCGCCGTCGTCCGCTATTCCGGTGACCGTCCTGCCGTAGCTGATGCGGGCCCCTGCCTGTTCGGCGCGTTCGCGGAGGATGGTGGTGAAGTCGGGGCGGTACATGCCCAGGGTGGCGGGGAGGTCGTCGCCGCCGGTCCGCATGTCCTCCAGGACCGCGATCACGGTACCGGCGGGGTCCGGTGCGCGCAGGCCGAGGGTGCCGAATGCGTAGCCCTTGGCCTCGACCTGCTCCCAGACCCCGAGCTGGCGCAGGATCCGCAGGGCGTTCCCTTGCAGGGTGATTCCCGATCCGAGGGTCTGCGGAGCGTCCGCCTTTTCCAGGATTTCGACGTCGATTCCGGCGTCGGCCAGGAGGATGGCTGCGGTCAGTCCCGCGGCTCCCGCCCCCACGATTCCGACGTTCTGTACTGCTGCCATCGCTGACTCCTTTGTGTTGACGGCGTTACTGCTGGTGGATTGTTGTTGCTGTTTAGCTGAAAGCTACCGGACGGCGATCGGGTTGACGGGCGATCCGACCGCACCCGTGATGGGGAGCGGCGCAGCGGTGAGTATGAAGTCGTACCGGCCATCAGCCGCGCAGGCCTCGGCCAGCGCGTCCGGGTCCCACATTTCGCCCAGGAAGAGCCCCAGATTGGGGATGGCGATCTGGTGGAGGGGCTGGAAGGCGCCGTCGAATTCGTTGGGACGGACTTCGAAGCCCCAGGTGTCCGTGGCGATCCCGGCGATTTCGCTGTGATGCAGCCACGGTGCGGTGCTGAAGGACAGTCCGGGTGCGGGGCCGCCGGCGTATTCACCCCAGCCGTCGCGGCGGACCCGGGTGTGCTGGCCGGTGCGGATCACCACAATGTCGCCGCGGCGGACGATGGAGCTGGGTCCCTGCAGTTCGATGGTGCGCTCAAGGTGTTCCGGGGTGATGGCAAACCCGTCCGGCAGCTCGCCGTCGGTCCTTCCCAGTTCCGGGCCGAGCGCGCGGCCGACGTCCAGCAGGACGCCGCGGGTGACGATCTTGGCCGCGGCGGTTTCGATGCCGGTCACAAGGTCGCCCTCGGAGGTGACCACGTCGCCGGCGGCCCGGCCGTTCCAGGCCTTGCCTTGGTCGAAGATATGGCCGAGGCCGTCCCACTGTGTGGAGCACTGCAGCGGCATGGCAATGACATCATCAGCGCCGCCGAAGCCGTGCGGGAAGCCCTGGTTGCCGCGTTCGGCGTCCACGCCGGTGTCCGTCATGGTGTGGACAGGGTTGGTGCGGCGCCGCCAGCCTTTTTGCGGGCCGTTGGTGTCGAACGGCTGGGAGAGCGAGAACGCATCGCCGGTCTTAACGAGCGCCGCAGCTTCAACGCGCTTCGCAGCGTCGATGAAGTTGAGGGTGCCCAGGACGTCATCTGCGCCCCAGCGGCCCCAGTTGTTGTGCGCCTCCGCCATGGCCCGGATGCTGCCCAGCGGATCCTCACGCCGGATCACCGGGGAATCGGCTGATTCCCCGGTGCCGGTGGTGCGTGTGTCCTGGGTGGTCACGGCTTGCTGCCTTCAGTGTGAGCTTCATCCTTGCAGCGGATCAGCTGGGTGCCCAGGCCGGTGATGGTGCCTTCCATGACGTCGCCGTCCTGGAGCAGCCGGCCCCAGTGCTGGCCATTGCCGGCAGGGCTGCCGGTCAGGACCAGGTCGCCCGGACGCAGCGGCATGATCTGGGAGGCCTCGCTGACCAGCTTGGCCACTCCGAAGATCATGTCCTGCGTTGACTCGTCCTGCATGGCCGTGCCGTTGAGCTTCAGGGTCACCTGCACGTCCTGCGGGTCGCCGAAGAACTTGGCCGGCAGCAGCACCGGACCGGTGGGGAGGAAGCCCGGGGCGTTCTTGGCGCGGTACCAGTCCGATCCGATCGCGGGCATGTCCTTGCGGAAAACGTACTCCCGCGTGGTGATGTCGTTGACCATCGTGTAGCCGAACACATACTCCAGTGCCTCCTCTGGTGTGACCCGGAAGGCCGTCCTGCCGATCACCGCCGCCAGCTCCAGTTCCCAGTCATGGGACTTGGAGTAGGCAGGCAGGGTGAGGTCGTCCGTTGCGGAAGCGATCGCCGTCGGAAGCCCGATGAAGAAGTACGGGGTGCCCTGGCCTGCCCGCTTGTCCATCATCGCGGCGGTCGTGGCGCGGACTTCTTCTTCGTCCTGGCCCGGTTCGCGGTGTGCGGCGGCGAGGTCGATCACGTGCTTGCGGTAGTTCGCGCCGGTCTGCAGGACCTGGACCGGCTCCACCGGGGCAAGAATTTCGACGTCGGCCAGCGCCAGGCCGGTCTCCTCACCTGCAGAGGCGGCCAGGCTGTCCAAGCGGCCCTCGGTAGTGTTCCAGTGCTCGATCAGGGAGTTGATGTCACCGTCCACCGGCAGGACCCGCTGGTCCACCAAGAGGCCCACGCGAGCTTTGCTGTCACCCGGCTCCTGGAAACGGATAAGGGAGTACGTTGCTTCGGTCATGGTGTTTTAACCCCGACCCTGCTTGGCGTAAGGGTTCAGCAGGGCTTCCTTCATTTCGGGAGAGGCGCCTTCTTCGGTGGCTGTGAAGCCTTCGGCCGGCGGGAAGGATTCGGTCATGGAGTGCGGCATGGCGCCGTTCTTGTAGAAGTTGTTGGAGCCCTCGGACGGCTTCCAGGTGTTGGCTTCCCAGTCCGGGACGTAGTTGCGGTAGCCGCCGGAATTGAGCTCCACGCGCAGCCCTGACGGGTCCCGGAAGTACAGGAAGTTCTGCTCGCCCACGCCGTGGATGGAGGGCCCGTATTCCATGGCAGTGCCGTTTTCCATCATGACGTCCGCAGTGCGGAGGAGGTCTTCGGTGGCATCCACCCAGAACGCGATGTGGTTGACGCGGCCGGCGCGGGTGGAGGTGTCCAGGACGACGCCGAGGTCGTGGGACTTTTCGTTTGTGGTCAGGACGGAGAAGACGGTGATGGGTGCTTCGTCCAGGTCCACGAAGGCCATGACGCGGAAGCCCAGGGCTTCGTTGTGCCACTTAGCGAAGCCACGGACGTCGGAGCAGGCGACTGTGACGTGGTCCAGGAAGCGGGGTGCTGCGGCGTGGCTGCTGCGGCGCTCCGGCCGGTCCGGGTAAGTGGACTCGAAACCGGGTTCTGCCACGAACTTTTCGACGTCGAAGAAGAGGCGCATGCGGTGGCCGTAAGGGCCCGTGAATTCATAGGCCTTGCCGTAGCCGTGGCCGCCGGCGGTCCAGGTGCCCTGCACGCCCGTTGCTTCGACGCGCTGGGCGGCCGCTTCGAGGGCTTCCTGGGAGTTGGTGCGCCAGGCCATCCGGCCCAGGGATGCTTCCGGTCCTTCGGTAATGACCAGGCTGTAGCGGTAGTAATCGCCCCAGCAGCGCAGGTAGACGTTGCCGTCCACCCGGTCGATGATGCGCATGCCGAACTTTTCCTCGTAGAACCGTGCCGAGGCGTCGACGTCCGGGGTGGTGATTTCGAGGTGGGCAAGATGGGACAGGGGAGTTTCCACGTTGAATTCCTTCTGCGTACTGGCTGCTCTGTTTTTGCAGGTCTTGGAACTACTCTGCGGCAGGTTTGGTATACGTGGAAGCCGTAAATCGGGATATGTGCTATTCGCCGTACGGATATATGAGGGAGGTTTGCCGCCGGCCGTTCGAGACGGCTAGTGGATTCTCCGCAAGGCGTAGCGATGGTGGCCATGACGCTCGACACGGGGAGAGGCGATCACGGATGCTATTGAACATGCCCCGCACCCAAGGGGGAGAGTCTGTACTCTCCCGAGTCGTCCGCATCGTCGAAGCCTTCGGGCCGGGCGATTCCGCGCTGACCATCACCGAAATTGCCCGCCGTTCCGGATTGCACATCGCTACCGCCTCCCGGCTGGTGGAGGAACTGGGCAGCTTCGGCTGGCTGCAACGGGACGAGGACCGGAAGGTGCGGATCGGGGTCCGCATGTGGGAGCTCGTCTCCCGGGCTTCACCGACGCTCAGCCTGCGGGAAGCAGCGATGCCTGTCATGGAAGACCTGCATGCAATCGTTGGCCAGCACATCCAGCTCGGAGTCATGGAAGGCGATAAGGTGCTCTTCGTGGAGCGCCTGACCGCGCGCCAAGGGTATGCATTGCTCGCCGGGCACATTCCCCCCGACGCCACCGGCGTCGCCATGCCGGTCCGGGACCCTTTGGGCAAGGTGGTGGCCGCCCTGGCAATCATTGTGCCCAATGACGATACTGCACGCTCCCGCATCGCAGTCCTTCAAGCCGCGTCAGGCGCCGTTTCCCGGGCGATGCCGTACCCGGCACCGCCACTCCCGTAAGTCGTCCCACGTTTTCCTCTCGACCATTGAGAGTTGCGTAGTGGCGGCGGTCACCCGTGAGTGAACCTTTGTGGAGAACAAGACGAGCAAAGGAGCCGAGATGTTCACTGGAGAGAATTCCGCCGCCGAAGCGTCACAGGTCAAGCTGACGGTGACGGCGAAGGCCGGGGTCGCTGACGAAGTGGTAGCCCTGACATTGGCCCATCCCGACGGCCGCAGGCTGCCTGACTGGACACCAGGATCCCATGTCGATGTGGTGCTTATGATGAAGAAGAAACCACTGTGACGGAGTATGCGTCGGAAAGAACTTCCGCCGTACCGGCACTATAAGGTTCAGTGATACGACGCAAAGCTGCATGGATATCGGTTTTAGTGATGCGGCTCGCTTGAATGGCCGACCTTGTGAGCTGATTTGAGTAAGAATGCAGTATGACTGCTCAATTTAGAGCAAACTTAGCGACTCGACGAGTCGTTCTTGGAATGCTTGCGGCGCCGTTATTTGTGTCGGTTCTGATCGGCACCTGGATTGCTTCGGGCAAGTTTAGCGTTCTGACCTTTTCCGTTGCTGTTTTTCTGGCCGCAATTGTAGGTTCTACTTTTGGGTACTCGGCATGAGCATAGTGTTCGGCCTTATTTCCTCTGAAGCAGCAAGGCTGGCAGGGTTGTCTACAGGAACGTGGAGGCGCCACTCGACCACTGATCGAATGGCGCCTCTTTCCGAATAAACTAACGGAATTCTGTCCAGGTTACAGGATACGGATCGTAGTACTCGCCAAATGCTGTCATGATATTGACAGCAAAGGCCTGCCATGACTCTTCCGCACCAATCACGTACAGATGATTTCCGGCATCTCCTAGATCGTTATCGGCAATCCATCCTGAAACTGAAAGAAATGTACTCGTTTCCAGGGGTCCGTATTTATCGATGTCAAACGAAATGGATGACCCTAATCCATCTACATGCCCTGCCGCGGTCAAGAAGCGAAAGCCAAAGCCGGTTATCTTTTGGCTCCATTCATTTGCCGGATACGAATGAATGTACGTAGAATCAAAATGTTCAGTTGTAATTTGCCCCAAGCGCAGTGAGCGGTAAGAACTGTCCTATGGATGGAAAACCTCGTGGGGCTCCGGCGATTGGAAAGTAGCAATTAAAGCAATCGTGCATTATGTCGCTGATCGCTAAGGGAGACATAGCAACGGGAAATGCAGTTTCGGTGTTCGGAGAGACTTTCTGCGTCAAAGTTCTTGTCTGGGGAGACCAGTCATAAGAAGTTTCAACAGAGCCAAATGCCGCCCGCCACCTGCATCGTGGTACTGTGTCGCCGATGACGCACCTTGCTCGCCTTGAAACTTGGGTTGCGGCGCACCGGGATGTGCTCGAGCAGCACGGTCAAGTCACGCTTGTGTCCGGCCCGCCGGGCACGGCAAACCCGTCAGTTCATCTCCTGGTGGCTCTGTCTACTGACTCGGACGTTGAGTTGTTACTTTGGGAGTCTGGTGACGCCGAGTTCAACCATGGGCCCTTCACTGCCTCGGTCTTTGAGCACCTCGAGTTGGAGTCTCCCGAGGAACTGGCCGATCTCCTCGGGAGATTCCTAGATGCTGTGACAGGCGGAGCGCGGTGATTCGTCTCCTGTTCTCGCATTCTCGTGCGCGCTTTGGTCACGGTTGGCATCGTCTGAGCGTTGCCAACCGCAACTCGGTGACGAGCGCACAGAAGACTGGCTTTATGCCCTTTCTTCAGCGCCGGAGCCAGCTACTACTACAGCACTGATGTTCGGTTCAACCATTTTGCTCGGTTGGGCCGGTCGCTGATCGACGTGCTCAACACCGTGACCCTGCTGCGCGACCACGGCGTCCATGTGCGCTCGATCGCCGACGGCATTGACCCGGCGACATCGACCGGGCGCACGATGCTGAATATGCTCGCCACCCTCGCCGAGTACGCGCGCGATCTGATCGTTGAGCGGGTCAACGCCGGCATCGCAGCCGCGAGGCAGAATGGCACACGTTTCGGCTGGCCGGTCTCCGTGGCCCCGCCGCACGTGAGTCAATCGGCTAGCGTGCAGCCGCGAGTGGAGGGGCTTCCAGATAGACGTCGACGAGATCTTCGTGATCGAGGACGAATCCGTGGCGCTCGTACAAGTGGCGTGCAGGGCTGCCTCGAAGGACGTTAAGACGGTAAGGTCGCCTATCATCGCGTTCCGCCATGATCTGGGCCAGAACTTTGCTCCCAATACCCTGTCCCTGATGTGCCGGCGCGAGGTAGAAGTGTTCTAGCCATAGAGCATCGGATTCTGGACGGAGTGCCACGAGCCCAATGTCTTCCGCGTCGACTTGGATAACGCGAGTGTGCGCGGGAATGAAGGCGTCAAGGAAGCGCTTGCGAACACGGCCCGGGTCATAACGACCAAGTCGTTCCAGGTCGGGACGCATGACTTCGGCTCGCAACTCCGCCATCCATTGCGCGTCAGAAAGATCACTTGCCCGGAACACCCATTCAGCTGACACAACAATCATCCAACCGGACAGTCCGCTTCGACGCAAAACGCTTGCCGGATAGCTGCTCGACAGCAACGCCCGTAAGGCGGTGGCTGATCGACGACTCCAGCAAGAAATGTTGACTTTTCGTTGATCGGCACCCGGGGATACCCTTGTTCCGTTCCGTCTTCAGGACACGCGGCCAGGCTCCGCAAGACTGTCAGTGCCCGGGAGCACCATGGAGATATGACGGCTCCAACTGTGGAGGCGGCCATCCATGACCTGATGGATCTCGCCTGGAAAGTTGTCTATAACCTGCTCGAGGAGCGGGGCCTGCTCGGCGACGGGTTGTTCGTCGAGGAGTACACCGGCATCCACTCCTGGCTCGACGGGCCCACGCGCTACACCATCGTCCACTCCCGGACGGTCGCGGTCCTGTTTGTGGACACCCGGCCCGTTGACGCCATCGCCTTCCACCATGACTTGCTGGGCTCCGACGACCCGAAACGCTTCTTCAGCATCCCTGGCTAAATTGGACGACCCCCGTCTAGATGCCCGACTCTTCGGTGGCAGACGGATTGGCCAGCCGGACGATCTCGAATTCGGCAACGTCCAGAAGGCGGCGGCTTCCGGTGAGGTAGTCCGTGATCCAGAACAGCTCCTGGCTGGGGGCGATCTCCGTGACCTGGCCGCGGTTGCACCAGGGTGCCCTTGTAGGAGGCTTCAATTTGATCGCCGCAGGAAAGGGCCGCCATCGAGAGGATAGCGGTTCTTTCAGGACTGGAAGTGCCGGGCGTGTCTGTCGTGGTGCTCATGCTTGAAGGATGGTGGGCGAAGGTTGCCTGCTGATGTCCGCAGGATGATGGGCAGGTGGCGGCCGTTAACCCCGCCCGGCGAAAAAAACCAGTCTTGTATCAGGGGATGGCCGGCCCGAAACTCTCCCAATGGGAGTCATCGAAGAATTGCGGGCACTTGACCATGTCGTGGACCGGCTCGCCGAAAAGTATCCGGCGGTGCCGCGGCAACACATCGAAGACCTCGTCGAGCAGGAACACCGGACGTTGGACAGCGGCAGGGTCCGTGACTATGTTCCGATCCTGGTCGAACACGCCGTCAAGGACCGGCTAAGACAGTAGTAGCTGCACGCGTCCCGAGGCTTCTCCGCCCAGATATAAGGAAGCCCCTGCCCTGTGAAGGTGCAGGGGCTTCCAGTGGCCTGGCTAGTGGTCACCTTGTTGCCAGCGCAGGGGTAAGGGTGTACTGGTTGGGCAGCTTCAGTGACCGTTCAGCCGACGTCGCGCAACCGGTCCGGGAAGTCGGCGTCTTGGCCTGTGCCGGGCTACGGCTTGCGGCCGGGCAAGACGAGGAGTGCGTCTCCGACCGGGCGTTCACCGGCCGCGTCGGACGGGGAGTTTACGACCTGACCGCTCTGGACCATCGTTGTTGATCCGCCGCCGTCCAGGTTGATCGCGTTGACCATGCCCAGGGACCGGGCCACGTCGGCGGATTCTTTGATGCTCAGTCCGAGAGACGTCGTCTGGCGCCCGTCGGCGGTGACCAGCAGGGTACGGCCCTGGGCGTCAACGCCTGCAATGGTGCGCGGATTCCGCTTGTGCACCCACCCGTAGAAGAAGGAGTTGCCGTCTCCGGTGCGCACCATGCCGTCGCGCTTGGCGGTCACGTTGAGCTCGCCGTTTTGGACCAGTGTCGGTCCGCCGTTGACCACGTCGGTGGTGGCGCTGGTCTTGAGGGGTTTCCCGGCTTCGTTGAGCAGATCCGTGTTGACCGTCAGCTTGGAGCCGGCCTTAGCCAGGGCTGCGAGCTTGTCGACCTCCGCTCCTGTGGCCTGCAGGGTGTGGCCGCCGGCCGGGACAGTGGTGCCCCGGGTGTTGTTGACGGCGGTGACCGTGCCATGGGCGTCGAGGAGGGCTTCGAGTCCGGGACCGGACGGTGTTGTAGCGCCGAACTCCGGGGTGAAGGCGACGATCTCGTTTGCGTCGGTGCAGGTGAAGTCGTGCAGCGGAAGGTTCGTCGGCGTGTCGTCGGTGCCGCCGCAGTTGCGGATGAGGCCCGGCACGCGGTTCAGACCGTCCAGGGCGAGCTCTGCCGTGTTGACGGGGGTGGTGACTGTGCCGTGCCATTGCAGCCGCTGGATGGAGGTCTCGTTCTTGGCGCCGATGACGAGGGAGGGCCGGTCCCCGACGGGTTCGCTGAGGACCTTGCCGTCGTGCACCGCGGCGCCTGCGGGATCGCCCGGGGCTCCAGCGGCGGGGTCCATGACGAAGTAGCCGCCGTTGGTCGCTGCCAATGCGCCGGAGGCGGCCGCGAGCTGGCTGGTCGTTTCCCGGTCTTCGAGGTTGGGGCCGAAAGAGGACGTAAGGTCGCCGCGGAATTCCTTGGGATCAATGGTGAGGACCTCCAGCTTCCAGGGCCCGCGGTCGTTTTGGCTGGAGCCTTCGTCGCCATCCCAGCCGGTGTAGATCACTGAGGATTTGTAGCCGGCCGCCTGGATCTGGGCGACAGTGGCGGCACCGTCGGTTTTGGCCGAGAAGTGGCCGGCTCGCACACGGTAGCCGAGGTCCCCGCCGGCATCGGCCAGCTGCGGTGACTGGACATGCTCAACCCGTGCAACAACACCTGCGGCGGTGAGCTTGTCGGCGACTTCATCGGCTTTTGCCTGGGTGGACAGCGCTGATGCCGGAGCGTCCGGATCCAGGGAGGTGGACGGAACGGCAACCTCAGCGGTCCAGAAGAAGTCCTGGTTAGGGGCACCCCGGGTGATTGTGGTCCGGGTAAGGCCTGGGGCCAGAGTGGTCACGTTGCGCGTCTCGGGCAGGTCCTGCGCGCCCAGATCCAGGTGGGAAGGCTGTAATGATCGGGCGGTCTGCTGATCCAGTTCCGGAGCCGTGGGTGCCGCGGTGGAGGCGCCTGCTGGTGCCAGGAAGGCAATGGGGAGGGACACGGCAAGCGCGGTGATAACCGCACGGCGGTGACGATGATTGGGATTGATCATGGTTACCGACACTAGGGTGTTTCGGGGTGGGACTTGGCACGCAAGCGCCCTCGTTAACTATGCTTTCGGGAAGTGTTCTCCACGCGTTTGGGAGGCGGTGTCCAGATGTTCCCGACAGTCGCCACCCAAGCAACCTTCACTCCTATTTTTCGTCGAGAACCGGGTACTGGTCCTTGGTTGATAAGCGCGCGTACCTTGTCCCAAACGGCTTCATTAGTTTGTTCTTTCAGAAGTCGGTCCTGGAAGATACCGCTGAGTGGCTTGCCCTCCATGGTTACCGGGTCATTTCGCTTGACGCCGCAGAGTGGGAAGAGTTGGAGCAAATGCACGTCGACATCGCTTCGGCCCTCGAATTTCCCGCCTATTACGGAGGCAGCTTGGACGCGCTCAACGATTGCCTGAGCGAGGTTGCTGTCGGTTCTTATGGATGGTCCGTCGCCGCAGATACCGGGCTAGTCTTGGTACTTCGCGGCTGCGCGGAATTTTCAGTTGTTGACCCCGTCGGGGCTCATAGGCTTTTGGACGTGTTTGCCCGCCAAGCCTCCTACGCAGCCTTGTTTGGTCACCGCCTGATGTGCTTGGTGCATAGCTCAGACCCGAAGCTTTCCGTTCCGCCTGTCGGCGGAACAACAGTCATGTGGAACTACCTTGAAGCTGCCGATTCAGCACGCCAAACCCGCGGCCTCTAAGTAGTTTTGAGATCCGTCCCGCATAGGGTTCCCCAAACGCGACAGCAGCATCGCACCGCGGTATGGAGTCCCGTACGGATCAAGCCATTTCGACGGCTTCTCCGTGCACGATTATCCCGCCGGACGGAGGCATGTCGACGGTGAGCACGCTCGGGCGGCCGACATGGCTTCCCTGTCGCACCACCACGCGGCTTGGCGGTTCCACGAGTGAGAGCAGGCGCAGGTATCCGCCGAAAGCGGCGGCAGCCGAACCGGTCGCCGGATCTTCGGTGATGGTGCCCACCGGGAAGAGGTTGCGCGAGTCGAATTCGCCCGGCCCCATCTCGTAGAGCGTCGTGACGGTGCCAGCCCAGTCTTGCGCATCCATCAGTGTGCGCATGGTATCCGGGTCGAAAACGAACGAGTCAAAGGCCTTGCGTTCCGCGAAGACGAGAATGGGGTGCCAGTTTCCGGCAAAAGCGACCATCGGCGGGTACGCCGGGTGCAACTCGCCCCGGCGCATGCCGAGCAACCCGAGCAGGGTGGTTAGAACATCGTCGGGGAACTCGGCTACTCGCGGCTCCACGCTCGTGAAGGATGAGGTCACCGCTGAGCCATGGCCTGCAGTCTCGATCACGACGGGCCCTACCAGGGTCTCGAAAACAAAGGTCCCCGCGCCATCCCGCCCTGACAGCGCGACGGCCAAAGCAATTGTGGCATGGCCGCAGAACGGCACCTCGGCGATCGGGGAGAAGTACCGCACCCGGTTCCGGCGGGAGTCCCCGTCAACCGACACCTCCGTGACAAAGACGGTTTCCGCATACCCGACGTCGGCCGCGATGGCCTGCATCCGGGCGTCATCGAGACGGGTTGCGTCCAGTACTACTCCCGCCGGATTTCCCCCGTCGGGGGTGCTGGTAAAGGCGGCATAACGAAGTACGTCGGGTGTCTGATTCATTGCTACATCCTCGGTGGGTTGTGAAGATACGGGCGTGGCGAAGACCAACAGGGCGAAGCGAAATGCGACTGTAGCACTAGTCCTGTACGGCTCTGCCGGCCATGGCGAGGGCGATGTTTCGGGGGAGGCGCTGCGCGATGCCGGCCAGCAGGCGATTTCCCAAGCCTGAGACGACGCTCACGGGTGTAGTGCGGCGATCGAGAGCGCGCAGGGCGGTGTCGATGACATCGCTGGCGCCCTGCAGCCGGCCGACCGCTGCGGCCTGGCTCCCGAGTACATCGAAAAACTCGGTGCGGGTAGCCCCCGGGCAGAGCGCGAGTACACGAAGGCCGGATTCCTTCGTCTCATGCGCCACGGCTTCGGTGAAGCTCAGGACAAATGCCTTGGTTGCTCCGTAAACCGCCATCCCAGGCACCGGCTGAAAAGCTGCGGTACTGGCCACATTGATGAGTGCGCCCCTCCCGGCGGCGAGCATCTCGGGGAGGAATGCCCGCGTGGTCTCGACGAGAGAGGCCACGTTGAGGGAGATCTCCGATGCGATGACCGCGGGGTCTTCCTTGACCAAAGGGCCGCTCGTGGCGAAGCCCGCGTTGTTGATCAGGGTGTCGATGCGGATGCCCCGGCCGGCAAGCTCCTCGCGGAGTTCCGCTCCGGCTCCCGCACGGCTCAAATCCTTCGAGAGCGTAGTCACCGAAATGCCGTGCGCGTCGCGCAGCTTCCGGGCGAGATCCTCAAGCCTGTCGGTCCGCCGTGCGACCAGCACAAGGTTGGCCCCGCGCGCTGCAAATCGTGCGGCAAACTCCGCGCCGAGCCCGGAGCTCGCTCCAGTGATGAGTGCCGTGGTTCCGGTGTAGCTCATGGTCATGTCGAATCCATTCCGTGTGGCAGCTACTCTATGTAGCCAATGGCTACATAGTAGACATTGGCATCATTGTAGTCAATGACTACTTTGTGGCTATACTCATCTCATGACCGATCAGCCCTACCATCACGGTAAGCTCCGCGAGGCGCTGCTGGCCCGTGCAAGGGAAGTCATCGAAGAAGCAGGAGTCGAGGGGCTTTCCCTGCGGCAGCTCGCGCGTGATCTGGGTGTGAGCCACGCGGCACCCGGCAAGCATTTCCGTGACAAGCAGGCGCTTCTCGATGCCCTCGCCCTAGACGGTTTCCGCAGCATGAATGCCCGGATCACAAGAGCGTCCAAAGCCGCCGGAGGCCATCGGTCACGCTTTGTCCGGATCGCCAGGGCCTATGTGGACTTCGCGGTCGCCCACCCGGTCCTGTTGGCCGTGATGCACTCCACCAAACACCATCCTGACGCCAGCGATGAACTGCGCAGCATCGGTGAAGACGGCATAGCGGTCGCCAGGGCGCTCATCGCTGAAGCCCAGGACGCCGGGGAGGTGGCGCCAGGGGACCGCGAGATGCTCGCGCTCGTCTGCTTTGTGAGCCTGCATGGAGCCGCTGTGCTGGCGGCGGGCAACCTCCTGGATGGAACTTCCATCGACGCCCTGACGGTTGCCACAACAGACCTGTTGTGGGCAGGCATGGCCGCAGGTCCCGCACCCCAGGGAGCCTCGGGAATCGGCGCCTGAGCCGCTCGCCTAGATGAACTCAGCGTCATAAACCCCCGTTGAGACGAACCAGCCGTCAGGCATCCTTCCTGCAGAGAAACCGCATCATCGCCGCCCTTGCAGGGGTGACCTGTGTCGTGGAAGCCCGCTGGCGCTCAGGGGCGCCCAACACTGCACACCACGCCGAAACCATTGCCTGGCATGTCGCGGCCGTCCCCGGGAGCGTGCACAGCGCCAACTCCGCAGGATGCCACAGGCTCCTGAAAGAAGGCGCGGCGGTGCTGGTGTCCGATGCAGCCGAACTTCTCGCAGACTAATCCTTCAGGTGGCCGCCCCCTTTCCGGGGCGGTCACCGCTGGCGGTCCGCCGCCGTGGTCGGCTTGCGCCGTGGGTCGGCGGCGGCGGACCGCCATACGCACACGCACCGCCGGCGACCGGGGACGCGCGGCCACCGAAGTCAGGGACGCCGAAAGAAGACCGGGGTCCTGATGGAGCGTCCGCAGGGCTCACCAGAAAAGGGCGTCCGCTGGCGCGGCCGGCTGTGGGGCCAGTGCCGGCTCCGCAGGGCTCCGCCGCCCCTGGCCCTGTTCTGGAGGACCCGCTTCCCTTCCAGGCAGACCCTCCGCGCCGCGGGCCCGGTGGTCCATCTGGACAAATATGATGTCTTCGCGATGGGCCGCTCCAACGAAGTGCACGCCGCCCTGACCGACTGGCAAACCTTCCAGTCCGCGGCCGGCGTCGGACTGAGCAACTTCCGCTATGACAAGCCGTGGCGTCCCCCGAGCCTGCTGCTCGAAGCGGACCCACCCCACCACGACGCGCCCCGCGCGGTCCTCACCAAGATCCTCGGGCCCCGTGAAATCCGCAGGCTGGGCGAATCCTGGGCCACCGACGCTGAGGAACTGGTCGAGGACCTGCTGGCAAGAGGCAAAGAGTTCGATGCCGTCACGGACCTGGCCGCGGCGTTTCCCCTCCGGGTCTTTCCCGACGCCGTGGGAATACCCCAGGCGGGCAGGGAAGACCTCCTTCCCTACGGGGACCGCGTCTTCAACGCCTTCGGCCCGCCAAACGAGCTCGTCGCCAAAGGGGCGCCGCGCGTGGCCGGACTCTCGGCCTCGATAGGCTCCCAATGCGCACGCGATGTCCTGACGGCGGACGGATTCGGTGCCCAGATCTGGGCCGCCGCGGACAGGGGAGACATCACCGAGGCCCAGGCGCCCCTGATTGTCCGCTCGCTGCTCACCGCCGGAGTGGACACTACAGTGAATGGCCCGGCAGCCGTCCTCTACGCCTTCGCCACCCACCCTGACCAGTGGGACCTGCTGCGCGAAAAACCCGCCCTGTCGCGCACCGCCTTTGACGAGGCCGTACGGTTCGAGTCACCTGTCCAGACGTTCTTCCGGACCACCACACGGGACATCGAAGTCGGCGGCGCACTCATCCCCGAAGGCCGCAAGATCCTCATGTTCCTCGGATCAGCCAACCGGGATCCGCGACGCTGGGAAAACCCGGATGCTTTCGACCTGAACCGGGATCCCTCCGGCCATGTAGGTTTCGGCTTCGGCATCCACCAATGCGTCGGCCAGCACATCGCGCGCCTGGAGGCAGCGACCATCTTGAGCGTCCTGGCCAAGAGGATCACCTCCATAGAGATTTCAGGACCAACCCGCAGGCACCACAACAACACCCTGCGGGCCTGGGCATCCCTGCCCGTCCGCGTCCGAACCGCCTGAACAACCCGAAGGCAGTACCGGCCGCGTAATACCGCAACCACAACCAGACACGACGCCAGCAACCAGACAGCCGCTTGCGGCTGCCCGGTTCAGTGCGCCAATTTACAAGGACGTAAACATGGACATCCTCAACGAAGTCCGCTCATCACCGATGAGCAGGCTCCAAATGCGGGCAGTCGCCGTCGCCATTGCCCTGATGCTGATAGACGGTATGGACGTGGCAGTCGCCGCCTACGCAGCGCCGTCCCTCTCCAAAGCCTGGAGCCTTGACCCCGTTACTCTCGGGTTCCTGCTCAGCTCCGGCCTCGTGGGCATGGCCGCTGGCTCCCTATTTCTAACGCCGTTCTCGGACAAGATCGGCCGCCGCAGGATGATGCTGGTCGCCCTGGTCCTGGTCAGTGCAGGCATGGTCCTGTCCGTCTTCGCCGGGGACGTCGTGCAGCTCATGGCGTACCGCGTTCTCGCCGGTCTCGGTATCGGAGGCATGATCGCGAACCTGAACGTGTTTGTTTCGGGGACCCGACCGGCCTACGAGTGCTGGCAGGCAGACAGCGGTGAGGGCGGCATCAGCGGCCCTCACCGTCGTTGGTTCGTCCCGAGGACTTCGACCTAGACACCATCGGCAAAGCACCGGCAACCGCCAGCAACGATCGCGTCCACAGCACGTCTACCCGCTGACCTCCCACAAGCCGGACCAGGCAACCCCCGGCCAGCAAAGACGGGTCCCACGGCTAAGCCGTGGGACCCGTCTTCCTGACATTTGCGCGGGAGGCTTTGAAGGGGGTGCCCCGTCACACGAGGGCATGTCCGCTCAATCCGCCATGCAGCGGCGCAGCTCCGCCTTTTCCGTGATTTAGGGCGGGGTGGACCGCTAGATGCCTGATCCTGGGGCACCAAAATAGCTTGAAAGCCGTCGAGCCCCATCGCAGGCCAGGTCGATGATGCTGGGTGAGGAATCCGGTTGGTGGAGGATACCGTCTCGTAGTCCGCTGACCGATAGGGACGCCATCACATGGCCGCGGTGATCAAATATCGGGGCAGCGACGGCGGCCATTCCCAAGGTGACTTCGTCGTCGCTGAGGGCGAAGCCGGCATCGCGGATTTCTTTGAGCTTTCCATAGAATTCCGCTCGGGATCGCGCGCCGAGACTAAAATCCGAGCTCTGGACCATGACCGCAGCGTAGTCCTCCCAGGCCTTGGGGGTGTCGAAAGCCAACAAAGCGCGGGGTGCGGCACCGAGGTGCAAGGGCAAAGAGCTTCCAAGGGCCAAGCGGCGACTGTTCACTCGCTTTCCGTCAATCCGCTCGATGCATACGGCACGGGTACCGCTCCTGATGCAAAGGAATACAGTTTCCCCGGTTGCATCGTGGATTTCGCGGAGCACGGGAAGCGCAGCCCGCCGCAAGTCCAGTTGGTTCAGCAGATTCCCCGCGAGGGAGATCATCTTACTGCCGATTCGATAGGAACCGCGGTGGCCAAGCTGCTCTATCCAACCGGTCTCAACAAGGGTTCCCAACATGCGGTATACGGAGCTGATGGGTTCGCCTGTGAGGTCGGCGAGTCTAGCGGAGGTTGAGACGCGTTCGACAGCCAGCGCATCCATGAGGGAGCTGGCTTTGGCCAATACCGACTCGTTCGATTCGGGGGCGTTGAACTCGTGAGTGGTCGGGACCGGCTTGAATTCCGCCATCAGATCGGTCAGGGCCTGCGCTGCAGCCGCGAGAACGGTTTTGGCTTCTTCCTGCTGGTTGACCACTTGGTCGACCAGACCCGCTGCCGTCAACGCGCCGAAGATGCTGCCGTCCGCGCTGAATACGGGAAATCCCAAGGCCGCAATCCCATCGACAACCTCATTGGATTCCATTCTCCAGCCGTCGCGTTTAGTGTCTGCGACCAGTTGGCGGAGAGTCTCGGCGTCAATGGGCGTCCTTGACGCCCATTGAGCATACGGGGCTTGGGCAAGGAGCTCGTCGAATACTTCGGGGGGTTGCCACGCCAGTAGCACATGGGATGCGGCACCGGCGTGGAGTGGAAGGATCCGCCCGGATGAGAGCTCGTGGAGATCGACTTCCGTGGAATCAACCTGCTCCAAGCAGACGGCAGTGCCGTTGCGCGGTATCCAGAATGCCGCCGTTAAACCCAGCTCGGACTGGATGCCCTCCAGCAAGGTATTGAGGGCTTCATGATCGAGGAGGGCGTCGGTTGCCGCCTCCGCAAATCGCAAGATCCCAATGCCCAATTCAACGAGCCCGGCCGGGGAGCGGCGGAGAATCCCTGACTGTTCCAGCGCGCTGATGATCCGGTAGACAGAAGGCCGCGGTTCGTCGACAGCTTTCGCCAGGTCCGCCGGAGTCGAGGGGCCGAGGGCGGACGCTTCATCAACCACTTGTGTAGCCTTGAGCACCAGCTGAATCAGCTTGGCTGCCTGCGTCATGGTTGCACCCCTCGAATCGAACTGCCTCGCGCCACAAGCGACATGAATCGGGGGACCGGGCAGGATGTCGCCTTTCATGAACAACCTGTCCAGTATATGCGACTTGCCGTCGAGGGCGACCGCGCCAGCCCGATCTCGCCGCGATCCCTTAGGGCCACACTGGAGCGCCCGACTTGGCGTTGGACGCTACGAAACTTCCAGGCCTGAATCGGCATAGGCAGTCTTGGCCTGCGGCCCGGTGAGGAAACGGGTGAGTGCTTTAGCCGCCGGTTTCCGTGCCGCTGGCGCAGTGGAAGCAATCGCAAAGTTCGTGTAGTGCTGGACAGAGTCCGGCAGCGGGCCGATGACCCGTGCGCCGGGCACATGCAGGAGTTCGCTGATCTGCTGGACCGCGAGATCTGCTCGTCCGTCGATGACAGCTGCCGCGGTGGGCCCGTGGTCGATGAGCGTGGCTCGCGAATTCACCTCGTCGGCAATGCCGAGCTTCGTGATCAGGGTCTGGAAGTACAGCCCGCTGGGGCTGTTGCGTGAATAGGCCACGGAGCCGGCGGCGGTTAGGGTTCCCGCCAGCGTCCTGACAGTGGAAATGTCCGGCTGTTTCCTGCCAGGGCATGCCGCGATGCCTATCCCGGATTTCGCTAAAGGGACGATGGTGCCGGCCGCCAGGACGCCTGAGGCTGCCAGAGCTTGGAGGGAGGCCGACATGCCGATCATCACGTCCGGCAGAGCGCCGGCGTCGATCCGCTGCACCAACACGTTGGTTGAGGCGTAGACGATGTCCACGGTAGCGCCGATCTCGGTGCTGAGGGACTCCAGGCCGAGGCTTTCTAGGGCCGGCTTCAGTGCGGCGGCGCAGAAGAGCGAAACCCTCGGGCTGCTCTTGTGATGGGAGCTCATGTGGCTGTCCTTATCCAGGGTGGGCATGCGGGTACTGCCCAGCAGGTATGTGGGGAGGGGAGGCAGGAGCTGCTGTCCTTCCCCTGGTGACTACGGTCAGCTCGTGAATGGGGCGAGAACGATGTCGAAGCGGGTTCTGGCCCAGGACCGGCCCCCGAGGTCGCGTCCGTCGGGCGCAGCCGTACCGGGTGCCTGTTCTTCGAAGTCCCTGATGAGAGATTCCTTGACCCCAAAAACGCTGTCGTGCTTCAACAGTTCGTCGCCGCGGACAAAGATATGCGTTACCAATGTCCGCAGGCCCGGCGCGGTGACCATGAAGTGGAGGTGCGAGGCCCGCATGGGTGACCGTCCGACGGCCTCCAGCATTTCCCCCACCGGGCCGTCGTGGGGGATCGGGTATGGGGTCGGCGTCAGCCCCCAGAACCGGTAGTTACCATTCGCGTCGCTGAAGAGATGGGCCCGGCCGGACACTCGCTGGTCAGAGTACTGTACGTCGTAGAAGCCGTCCTCGTCGGCTTCCCAAACTTCGATTCTCGCATTTGGGATGGGGTTGCCGGCGGTGTCCTTGACGCTGCCTTCGACCCAGCATGGCTGGCCGGGAGCGGCGCCGGCGATGTCCCCACCGTTCTCGATTTCCGGAGCGTCTTCGACGAAGAAGGGGCCAAAAACTGTGGCCTCGGTCGCGTTGTCAATGGTTTCGTTGTTGACGGCGATCGTTTGCATCGATGCCCCGAACACGTCGGAGAGCAGGATGAATTCCTGCCGTTTGTCGTCTGTGATGTGGCCGGCCGCCGTCAGGAAGCTGATTGCGGCATTCCATTCGGCTTCTGTCAGGCGCACTTCACGGATGAAGGAGTGGATGTGCCGGGTCAATGACTGCATGAGTTGTTTGAGTCTCGGGTCCTGGCAGCCCTCGAAGGAGGCCAACACATTCTCGACCAGTTTCTGCTCGACCCTTTGCTGGGCCTCGGAGACTGGGTGCAGGGCTACATGAGTGCCGGTTTCAATGACTCGGGTCTGGTTGTTCACGATGGTTCCTAGCTGTCGGTGGGGGTGGTGGTGCTTCTCAGGACGGGGGCAATGAATCGGTTCTCTAAGCGCGGACCAAGGGCTGGGATGCGGCGTCGAGGGCCTGAAGTTCGGCGTCGGTGAGTCTGATGTCCATGGCCGCCAGCAGCGGGGGAACCTGCCCGTTAGTCCGCGCACTGGCGATGGGGGCGACGACCCCGGGTTGAGCAGCCAACCACGCGAGGGCGATGGAGGCGGGCTGGACATTATGGTTGGAGGCAACGAGACGCACAACGTCCAGAACCCGGAGTCCTTGAGGCGTGAGGTACTTCGAGGCGTCGGCGGCTCGAGGACCCTCGATCGGCGCCGTGCCGGCGTATTTTCCCGTCAGGAAGCCGTGGGCCAAGGAGTAGTAGGGCATGACTGCCAGGCGGTGCTTGATCGCCAGGGGCAGGATGTCTGCTTCGACGCCACGCTCCATGAGGCTGTATTGGGGCTCCAGCGCGACAGGTGTGTGGAATCCTTCCCGCTCGGAGATCCTAAGCCATTCCTCGATGCGCTCTGCTGAGTAGTTAGAGATCCCGAGGGACCGCACCTTTCCTTCGTCCACCAGCGAGGACATTGCAGCGATGCTGTCGGCCAGGGGTGTCCCCGGGTCGTCGAAGTGGGCGTAGTAGATGTCGATGGTGTCGACGCCGAGGCGGGTGAGGGAGCCGTCGACGGCGGTACGGATTGTCTTGGGGGCCATCCCTTGGAGGTCGGGGTGGTGGCTGACTTTGGTTGCCAGAACGAGATCATCCCGGTTGGAACGGCCGGCCAGCCACTTGCCGATGATGGTTTCGGACTCGCCGCCAGAATTTCCCTCTCCCCAGAAGGAGTAGGAATCGGCGGTGTCCAGAAAATTCCCGCCGCCTTCGATGTAGGCGTCGAGGATCGAGTGGGAGGTCGCGGTGTCAGCGGTCCAGCCGAAGACGTTGGTGCCAAGTGCCAGGGGAGATACTTCGATTCCTGGGGCGATGGTCCGCATGGTGGGCAAGGTCGGTCTCCTAAGTAGTTCTGCTGAACGAGATTCCGGATGTTCGAGGTTCAGGGGGTTGGGCGGGCCAGCGGGCCTCCGGCGGGTCATCGTTCAGACGTTTCCGGAGGCCGCCTTCCGTGCCTCAAACGGAGGGGGTGGGGCTTGGCGGCTTTCCGGCCCAGGCGGCGTTCAGGATTCCCACGACATCGTCGTAGGTGATAGGGCGCGGGTTGCCGTAGGAGCGGCTGGTTACCTCTTCGGCGATTCGGGGGATGTCCTCCTCCCGCATGCCAAGTTCGGCGAGGGACCGTGGCGCGTTAAGTTCGCCGGCGATCTCCCACAACCGTTCGGCCGGGTCGGCCGCGCCACCCAGGGCCCGTGAAAGGGCCGCGGTGGCCTCGGGTGCTGCCGGCTGGTTGAAGCTGAGGGCGTGGGGGAGCACCACCGTGTGGGTTTGGGCGTGCGGAAGGTTGAGGGTTCCGCCCAGCGCGTGGCACAGCTTGTGGTGCAGGGACATCGTGGTGGCTCCCAGGCACGCGCCGCACAGCCATGATCCGTAGAGGGCGTTGCTTCTGGCCCCTGGGTCCGAGGGATCGGCGACTATCGCGGGGAGGGCGGCGGCCAGGGCTTTGACGCCTTCCTCGGCCATCAGCGAGATGATCGGGGTGGCGTCCGGGGCATAAAGGGCCTCGACGGCGTGCGCGATGGCGTTGATGCCGCTGGTCACCGACATGGAGGCTGGCAGTGTTGCGGTCAGCTCGGGGTCGTAGACAACACTGCGGGGCAGTACCCGGGGGTCGCGGCCGGTTTCCTTACGCCCGTCGGTGGTGAGGCCCCACACGGGGGTCATTTCGGAGCCGGCGTAGGTGGTGGGCACGGCGACGATCGGAAGGCCGTGCTTGAGAGCGATTGCCTTGCCGAGTCCGATGGCCGAGCCGCCGCCGACGGCGACGCAGCCGTCGGCACCGACCCTTGCTGCCTCGTCGCTGGCGCGTTGGGCGACCTCGTTGGGGACGTGCATGACGGCTTCGGGCAGCACACCCACGCAACGGTCACCCAGTGCCTCGGCCACCCGCCGGCCGGTGTCCTCCTGTTCTGGGGAGCAGAGGACCAGGACCCGCTTGAGCCCGATCTGGTCGAGTTCCTCGGGGAGAGTCGAGAGTGAGTCGGCGCCGAACCGCACTCGCATGGGCAGGGCTTCGTATACAAACTGGCGAGTCATAGGGGTGAGCTCCTTTGTAAATTCTTGTCGCTGAACATTGTGCGCAGGCGAGGTGTTCCGGAAAGGGTGGGGCGGGCGGGTCAGCGTGAGCCGGCGCGGCGCTTGTTGTAGATGTCGAATGCGACGGCCAGCAGCAGTACCAGGCCCTTGATCACGGACTGCACGGACTGGTCGATGCCCATCAGCTGCATTCCGTTGCTCATGACGGCCATGATGAGGCCGCCCGCCATGGCGCCGGCCACTTTGCCGACGCCGCCGGTGACAGCGGCGCCGCCAATGAATGCTGCGGCGATCGCATCAAGTTCGAACATGTTGCCGGCGCCGGGCTGGGCGCCGTTGGATCGGGAGGAGAACACGATGCCGGCCAGGGCCGAGAGGAGTCCCATGTTCACGAAAATCCAGAAGTTGACGGTGCGGACCTTGACTCCTGAGAGTGCGGCCGCGACCACGTTGCCGCCGATGGCATAGACCTGTCGACCGAAGACACTTCGCTGCATCACGACGCTGTAGGCCAGTATCAGGATGGCCAGCATGATCAGGACGATCGGCATGCCGCGGGCCGTGGCCAGCTGCCAGGCGAAGGTCATGACCGCGATGGCGACAACGACGATTTTCGCGATGAACAGGGGGAAAGACGGGACCAGCTGGTTGTAGCTGATGAGCGCCTTGCGGGTGCGGTACTGGCTGAATGCGTAACCGGCCACTGCGATGGCGAAGATTACAAGGGTGAAGACGTCGTAACCGGCACCGCCCAGGAGCCCGTTGAGGAAGCCCGACGCGATCTGGCCGTACTCGGCAGGGAACGGGGAGAGCGAGACGTTGTCCAGCACCACCAGGGTCAGGCCGCGGAACAGGAGCATGCCTGCGAGGGTGACGATGAAGGCCGGGATCCCGACGTAGGCCACCCAGTAGCCGTGCCAGGCCCCGATGAGCAGGCCTGTTAGGAGTGCGGCGATGACGCCCACCCACCATGGCTGGCCGTATTGGATGACGACCACTGCCGAGACGGCTCCGGTGAGGGCGACCACGGAACCCACCGAGAGGTCGATGTGGCCGGCGATGATCACGATGACCATGCCGATCGCCAGGATCAGGATGTAGGAGTACTGGAGGACGATGTTGGTGATGTTTCCCGGTCCGAGCGAGGCTCCGCCGGTCAGGACGCCGAAGAGCGCGACGAGCGCTACGAGTGCGACGTAGATTCCGCTGGTGCGCATGTTGCGGGTGAGCAGTTCGCGGATTTCGCTGGTGCCGGCGGTGACGACTGATGCGGGAGGCGAGGCCTTCCCCATTTGGGATCCCTTGGGGGCTGTCATGGTCATGCGATGAGTTCCTTGTCTTTGGTCATGAGTGTCATGAGGCGTTCCTCTGAGGCATCGGCCGCCGGCAGTTCCCCGGTGATCCGTCCTGTAGAAAGGGCGTAGATGCGGTCGCAGGTGCCGAGGAGTTCGAGCAGGTCGGAAGAGATGACCACTACTGCTTTCCCGGCGTCCACAAAACTGTTGATCAGCGTGTAGATCTCGAACTTGGCGCCGACATCGATGCCGCGGGTCGGTTCGTCGAGTATCAGTACCTCGGGGTCGGTGAGCAGCCACTTGGACAGCACGACCTTCTGCTGGTTACCGCCTGAGAGTTTCCCTACGATGGATTTCACGTTCGGCGCCTTGATGTTCATCGATTTCATCGCGAACTCGGCCGCGGCTGCTTCCTCGTGGTGATTGACGAAGCCCCAGCTCGACAGCTTGCCCAGCGCCGCGCCGGAGATGTTGCGTGCAATGTCGTCGATGAGGTTGAGGCCGAAAGCCTTGCGGTCTTCGGTTGCGTAGGCAATCCGCGCTTCGATGGCTTCCGCCACGGTGCGGGTTCTGGTTTCCTTGCCGTGCATGAATACCCGGCCCGAGATGTAACGGCCGTAGGACCGGCCAAAGATGCTCATCATCAGTTCAGTGCGCCCTGCCCCCATGAGCCCGGCGATCCCGATAACTTCTCCGGCCCTGACCTCGAAGGTCGCCTGGTCCACAACCTGGCGGTCCTGGGTCGGGTGTTTCACTGTCCAGTCCTCTACCCGGAGCACAACTTCTCCGGGTTTTGAGTCTCGGGAGGGGTAGAACGCTTCGAGGTCGCGGCCAACCATTCCCCGGATGATCCGGTCGACGTTGACGTCGGGGTCCGCCATATCGAGCGTTTCCACGGTCTTTCCGTCGCGGATGACCGTGGTGTGGTCCGCTATCGCTTCGATCTCGTTGAGCTTGTGGGAGATGATGATCGACGTGATGCCGCGGGTGCGCAGATCGCGGACGAGTCCGAGCAGGTGGGCGGAGTCGTTGTCATTCAGCGCTGCGGTGGGTTCGTCGAGGATGAGCAGCTGCACCTCCTTGGACAGGGCTTTGGCGATCTCCACAAGCTGCTGTTTGCCCACGCCGAGTTGCCCGACCGGAGTGGTGGGTTCTTCGCGGAGGCCCACAGAGTCCAGCAGCACGCCGGCCTCGGCGTTCGTCCTGTGCCAATCGATGAGTCCGGACTTGCCGCGGCGCTCGTTGCCCAGGAAGATGTTTTCGGCGATGGATAGGTGGGGCACGAGGGCCAGTTCCTGGTGGATGATCACGATGCCGGCGTGTTCGGAATCCCGGATACCGGAGAAGGAACAGGTTTGCCCCTTGAAGAGGATTTCGCCGCCGTAGCTCCCGGCCGGGTAGACGCCGGAGAGCACCTTCATCAGGGTGGACTTGCCGGCGCCGTTCTCGCCGCAGATCGCATGGACCTCGGCGCGCTCCACGGCGAGGGACACTCCGGACAGCGCCTTGACGCCGGGGAAGGACTTGGTAATGGATTGCATTTCCAGGATGTGTTCTACCATGGCACGCCGTCCTAATCAGGGGTCTTGAAGGGAAAGGGTTTGGGGGAGGGGCACCGGCGAAGGCTCGGCACCCCTCCCGGGGTGCTACTGAAGGCGGCCGGCTTCAACCTCAGCAGCGGTGTAGTAGCCGCTGTCGATCAGCGCGGTTTTGATGTTGTCCTTGTAAATCGGCTGGATGGGCACGAGGAACGAGGGGACGATCTTGGAACCGTTGTCGTAAGACTTGGTGTCGTTGACCTGGGGCTCTTTGCCGGCCAGGAGATCCTCAGCCGCGCTTACCGCCTGCGCGGCAAGAGTGCGGGTGTCTTTGAACACGGTGGAGAACTGGACGTCGTCGTTGACCAGCTTCACGGACGCGACCTCGGCGTCCTGACCGGTGGTTACCGGCATGGGCTTAGGCCCGGAGGTGAGGGTCGGGCCATAGCCGGCGTTTCTCAGCGAAGTGATGACGCCGCGGGCGACGCTGTCGTTGGGGGTAAGGACTCCGTGGAGCGCGGGACCTCCGGTGTAGCTGGCGGTCAGCAGGTTGTCCATGCGCTCCTGGGCCTTCTGCTGGGACCAGTTTTCCGTGGCGACCTGGGCGAGTTTGTTCTGCCCCGATGTAATGACGAGCGTGCCGTTATCGATGTATTTCTGCAGGATGGACATGCCGCCATTGAAGACGAACGTCGCGTTGTTATCGTCCAGTGAGCCACCGAACAGTTCGATATTGAACGGGCCCTTCGCGCTGCCCTCGGATCCGTCTTTGTTGAGCACGCCCAGGCCGATGAGGAGCGAGGTTGCCTGCTGTGCTCCGACTTTGAAGTTGTCGAAGGTGACGTAGACGTCCACATCAGCGCTGTTCCTGACGAACCTGTCATAGGAAATGATCGGGATGTTAGAACCTGCGGCAGCCTGGAGTTGGGGGGTCAGCGCGGTCCCGTCCAGCGGAGCCAGGAGCAAAAGGTCAGCGCCCTGGGTGATCATCTGGTCCACTTGCTGCTGCTGGGTGGGAATGTCGTTGTTGGCGTACTGAAGGTCCACCTGGTAACCGATCTTCTCCAGGCCCTCCTTGATGGCGGAACCGTCGGTAATCCACCGCTCCTCATCCTGGCTCGGCAGGGAGACACCGATCCGGGTGTCCTTGGGTGCCGCGGGGGAGCCGTTGGATCCGCCGCCGGAACCGGCGCCGCCACCGGCACATCCCGCCAGTAGCAGTGAAGCGGCAGTAGTAGTTGCAGCGATCAGGAAAAATTTCTTTTGCACCGTTCTCCTCCTTTGGAGCCCGAGTGGCCCTTGGGGCCACTTCCGCGCGTCGTGGTTGCCGCGCCTAAGTTTTGTCTGTGACTGCCAGCACCTAGTGCCGTACAGTGGACAACATGTTCGCACAGTACCACCTAAGAAAGCTAGTGGTGTCGTGCATTACATTCGGGCAGGGTCAGCCGCGGCCGGGGAGTTCAAGCGCTAGCGCCCTTGAGGGGTAATGGAAGAGACGGTCAATGAGCACCATTCAGTTGTTGAAAAAGGCCAGCCAGGTGGTCGACGAACTTGCCCGCATCGGGCAATCTACGCCGGCGGAACTGGCGAGGGTCATCTCGGAACCGCGGCCAACCGTCTACCGAATAGTTGCAGCCTTGGAACAGGCAAAACTGATCCGTTCGGCGGGTGACGGCAGGCTTGAACTCGGTACAGCCCTACTCAAGCTTGGCGACGCGGCGGCCGATGCCCTCGTCGATCGGGCCGAGTTACATTCCCGGCTGCGCTGGGTCCGCGGGCAGTTGGGCATGAGCGCGTACTTCTGTGTCCTGCGCGAGAACGGAGCGGTGTGCCTCGACCAAGTTGAGGGTTCCGATGTCAACCTGCTTGACCTGGCCCCGGGGCGCACCATTCCGCTTCATGCAGGGGCAGCGTCCCAGGCCCTTCTTGCCTCGGCTTCAGCGGAGTTCCAGACAGCCGTGTTGCAGAGTGGCCCCTACGGGCGCATCGCATCACAGACGCCCCTCACTGCCGATGCGCTGAGAAAGAAGATCGAGCACGCGGCCGAGCGCGGGTGGAGCGTCGAGGACAGCGAAGTAACAGAAGGTGTCGCCTCGGTTGGTGTCCCGGTTTTCCACCGCGACGGCAGCCTGCTCGGTGCCATAGCTGTTGCCGGACTTCGGGGAAGTGTTCTGGGCCAGGCGGCGATCGCCAGGCAAACGCTGGATGAAGCCGCGCAGGCCATCACAGCGTTTACGGCCCAAGATGGCGCCAATGACACCAGGGATACCGCCGGACCCGAAGAGCCGCAGGGGTCCGAGCGGGAGGCTACTCGGACCCCTGCAGTCATCGCCAAGGCCAGTGCCCTTATGGCGGCGCTGGCGGAAGAGCGGATCGCCACCTCGGCCCGGCTGACCGAACTCCTCGAGGAGCCCGTAAGTTCGGTCTACCGCATGCTGGCTACTTTGGCGGAAGCTGGCTGGGTGGAGCAGATCGGTCACCGTGGAGCCTACCGTGTTGGCAGCAAGCTGCTCGCGCTCTCGGGCGAGTTCTCCCGCAGGGCAGATATCCGGCGGGCTGCCGCCCCGATTCTCCGGGAAATCCATGAAGCGACCGGCGAGACAACCTTCTTGTGCATCCGACGTGGGACCCGGGCCGTTTGCATTGAGCGTATCGATGGGATTCGGGTGAACAGCCGTGTCCTGCAGTTAGGGGAGTCACTTCCGCTGCACGTCGGTGCTGCGCCCCGGGCGCTCCTTGCATTCGAGGGGCGCGAATCATGGGAGGAGTACGCCGCGATCTCAGCCAACACCGGCGAACCATGGCTGCGGGGGCGGTCCCGATCTGAGTTCTACGCGGAGCTCGAAGAGATCAAGGAGCAGGGCTTCGTGCGCAGCGATAATCAGGTGACCCCGGGCATAGCCGCCATCGGCGCGCCGATCTTCAACCACCGCGGTGAGGTGGCCGCCTCGCTGTCGGTCAGTGGACTGCGCGAAGGGCTCCTCGCGCGCCCTAACGACGATCCCATAGCTGAACTCGTTCTCCGGGGGCGCATGCACTGTCGGACTACCTGGGCGCACCGCCCCTCCGGGCCGCGAATCACGTCGATGTGTTTCGCGCCATAGTTGACCACGCATCCTCGGCATGAAATGATCTGGACAGCCTGTCCATTAGATGACACCAAGTTGGCCCCTGTAAATCACTGCACCGGAGCAGGGACAGTGCTGGCCAACAAGCACAACCACACAAAAATCCCGATCGAGCCTCAGGGCTCAACCGACAGGAGACAATGTCTTGAAACCGATTGTCGTAGGACTTCTGGGAATAACTCACCCGCACGCCTCCGCGAGGGTTCGTGCCCTGAGGGAGATTGAAGGAGTCGAAGTAGTCGCCGCTGCCGACGACGACCCGCGCCTGACATACTTCACCGAGAAGTACGGCGTGGAGGCCAGGACCGTCGACGAGGTCCTCCAGGACGACCGCATCGATGCGGTCATGGTTCACTCCAAAAGCAAGGACATGGTCCCGCATGCACTGCGGGCACTGGCGGCCGGGAAATCAGTCGTCGTGGAAAAGCCCGGCGGCGGTACCGTCGAGGATCTTCTGCAGCTGGCCCAGGCCGAAGCGCAGGCCGTGCCCGGTCTGGTCGTACAGGTGGGCTACAACGTGCGCCTGGCCGGGTCCATCGGCCAGGCGAAGGAGCTGATCGAGGCCGGCATGATCGGGGATGTGGTCAGTGTTTCGGCCCGAGGCGCCGCTTTCGTGGGTGAACATCTCACCGCACACCTCAACCAGCCGGCAGACATGGGCGGGGCGCTCTGGATCATCGGATGCCATATGCTCGACTCCCTCGTGCACATGTTCGGCGCCCCGGACTCCGTCAACGCCCGCGTGCACAAGTCAGCCCGCCTCTCCGACGACACCAGCCGCGAGGACTCCGCAGCTGTCCTGCTGAATTACCCGGACATGTCCGTGACGTTCAGTTTCGACGGCCACGATCGTCTTGAGTGGTTCGAGAGCTCACGCATTTCGGTGTACGGCACCGCCGGGATGATCGAAATTGGCATTCTTCCCCAGAAACTTCGGGTCTATGTCGACCAGGACCGGGCAGGATGGAAGGCCGGCTGGACTGAATGGACCGAAAGCTACTTCACGCCCCCGTTTGCCCGCACCGAATCGAATAAGTTCTCCGAGCTGCCCGAGCTGGAGAACATCAGCAACTTCCACCCCGAAATGCGCGGGTGGGTCGACAGTATCCGCACCGGTTCTCCTGTTGTGGCACCCGTCGTGGATGCACTGGCCGTCGCCCGGATTGTCGACGCCTGCTACCGCTCGGAAAAAGAGCTGGGAGCCTCCATCGAGGTGGAGTCAGCATGACCAAGGAGAACACGATGACACCGCAGCTGATTGCCTCCTGCTGGATCAGTGCCGGCGACGCCGCGCCGGGGCGGACCGACGAACGCAGCCCCTTACCGATCGCCGAGCGCATCGCTTCGATCGCTCAGACAGGGTGGTCCGGCATCGGGCTCGTTCATGCAGACCTGGTCCAAGTACGCGACACCATCGGGTATGCCGAACTCTCGCGCTTGATCCGGGAGGCTGGCATCGACATCGTGGAGGTCGAGTTCCTCAACGATTGGTGGGCCACCGGAGCTGAACGCGCCGAATCCGACATCCACCGTGCAGAGCTTTTCGAGGCCGCCAACGCCCTGGGCGCCCGCCACATCAAGGTCGGCGCCGGCATGTCGGATGACCCGCTTCCCCTCTCGACCATTGCCAGCGCCTTCTCCGACCTCGCAGATGAAGCCGACGAATCCGGCATCCGCCTGGCACTGGAGGCGACGCCCTTCTCCCATCTGCGCACCACACAGGAAGCGGTCAAAGTAGTCACCCAGTCCGACAGCCCAGCTGCTGGACTCATGATTGACATCTGGCACACCTACAGGGGCGGCCTGTCGCACAACGACCTGTGGGACGTCGTGCCCATGGAAAGGGTTGCCGCTGTGGAAATCGACGACGGCTACAAAGACGTCGTCGGCACACTATTCGAAGACACCATCAACAACCGCGCCTACTGCGGCGAGGGTGACTTCGACACCCGCACGTTCATTCAACGGACCCTCGACGCCGGGTACGAAGGTCCGTGGGGCGTTGAGATCATCTCGGCCGAACACCGCAGCCTCCCCCTCACTGAAGGCCTCAAGCGGGCGTACGAAACCGCGATCGGCTGCTTTCCTGGCGCGCAGCACCAGCGCTGACACCCCTGTACGCCTCACCAAACAACTTGAAAGGTTCACACACCATGTCTAAAGACCGACGCTTGCGCCTGGCCCTGTTCGGCTCCGGCCGCATCGGGCAGGTGCACGCCCGCAACATCGCAGCCCACCCGGACATCGACCTCGTCCTCATCGCCGATCCCTTCATCGACGGGGCCCGCCGGCTGGCAGTGGAGACCGGCGCGCGGGCGGTGCAGGACCCCGAGGAAGTTTTCGCCGAAACCGGACTCGACGGTGTCATCATCGGCTCACCCACAAGCACCCACGTCGACCTTATTTCACGCTCGGTCGCCAAGGGCCTCGCCGTCCTCTGCGAAAAGCCCATTGATCTGGACATCGACACCGTCCTGGCTTGCCGCGAACAGATCAAAGACTCCAACGTTCCAATCATGCTTGGATTCAACCGACGCTTCGATCCTTCTTTTGCCGCCGTACGGAACCGGGTCGAGGCAGGCGAAATCGGCAAGCTCGAGCAGCTCACCATCACAAGCCGCGACCCGGAACCCGCCCCACGCGACTACATCGCCGGCTCAGGCGGCATCTTCAGGGACATGACAATCCACGATTTGGACATGGCACGTTCCTTCGTCCCGAACATCGTCGAGGTTACGGCCGTCGCATCGAACGTCTTCAGCGAAGACATCGCTGAGCTGAACGACTTCGATTCCGCCGTGGTGACACTACGCGGCAGCGGCGGGGAGCTGATCACCATCACAAACTCCCGTCACTGCGCCTTCGGTTACGACCAGCGATTGGAAGCCTTCGGCGCCAAGGGCATGCTTTCCGCCGGCAACGTAGCACCGACAACCGTGCGGAAGTCCGGTGCCTCCGGGACGGAAGAGTCCGACCCCTACCTTCCGTTCTTCCTCCAGCGCTACCCCCAGGCCTACTACGCGGAACTGGAGGCCTTCGCCCACTCGATCCGAACGGGATCGCCATGCTCGCCCAGCTTCGCGGACGGAGTGTCCGCCCTGGTCCTGGCGAACGCAGCGGCCGAGTCTGCCGCCACCGGAAAGTCCGTGAGCGTCGTCGAATTCTAGTCCTGCTGGACGGAGGCTTCCCTGGAACCGCAAGGAAAGCCTTTGTCCCAGGAGCCCGGCGTCCCAAGGATTGAACATTCGATCACACCACCCCCTGGACGACGACTTTGACGCAAGCACGAAGGACGACGCGTCCGGATCCCGGGAAAGTGGAGGAAGCAGCACCGGGGTGTGCACAACCTGCACCCTTCAGGTGTCGGATAGGGGTCGTAGTGCGGCTGGATTGCCTCGGATCGCCTTGCGGCCGACCCGTCGCCGGACTTGTTTGGTTCGGCGGCGGGACGTGGTGCTGATCGTCTGATTAGAAGAACGTGGGCTGGCGTGGGGTGTATGCGGCCTCTAGTGTGGCCACTTCTTCGTCGCTGAGCGTCAGCTCGAGGGCTGCTGCCGCATCTGCGAGGTGCTTCCCCTTCGTTGCACCAATGATCGGTCCAGACCGGAGATCGTGACCATGAAAGTCACCAGGGCTCCCAAGGTGAAGTTCGTGGCGAACGCCGTAACGAAGGCCTGTTGGAGGGCACGCAGCATAGCGATTCCGCCCAGGGCAAGAACGAAAGCTTCGGGGGTGGTCAGCATGAGGCGGGTGTCGCCCGCTCTGCGGATGTAGACGCCTTCGTTGCGGCTTATTCGAGCCGGCGCTAACCCATGCCGGCCGGACCCGCCCAGGCGCCGCCGGCACCGGTTCCGCCGCCTCCACGGTCGTCGTCTTTGCCGCAACGTTGACAACGTTTATACAGGGAGCCGTCTTCGGCGTGTTCGAGGTGCCAGTCGTGCTGAATGTTCAGCTTGCATAGCAGGGCCTTGAGCATGGGCTTCTCCGATCTGACGAGTGATCGACCGACGTCGGCACTCCAATCATCGCCTGTCCGTCAGATTTGTGCGTCGATCTGATACGGGACTCACCGCTGGGTCGGAGCGCCGAACCAAACTTTGGATCGTGAGCGGCCCGTGATAGCGGCTGCAGTCCACCACCGTGCCCGTCGTTCGATCCACCGCGTACGCCACGGCAGCGCCACAGGCATAGGCCAACACATCCGCGGCGCCGAACGTGGTTCCGAGGATCAGACGAAGGGGTGGCCAGGATTCTCCGAGACTGGCAGGAAGGCCGGTGAGTTGGAACAACTCGATCATCAGGCAGACCGTGACGGCTGCGGCGGCAATCAGTGCCTTGGACCTCGACGGAATCAGGATGGCCACGAGAACATAGACCAGAACTGCGTACAGGCCATCACCTGCAGGACCGGTCCACGCCGCATCACGGAGCGTCCGAATGCTCAACCCAAGCACAACGCTCATCACCCCGGCGATGCACAGCCAGGACCGTCTGATTCTTGAACGCCCCGGTACGACGGAACAGCTCACAGCCCCGGCACCGCCGCTGTTGGCACACAGATCATTGCCCCAATCCCCCCGTTGACGAAGCGGCATTTCCCCCGAGTGCGGCAACAGGGGAATCTTCCGATTCAGCCTAGCCCAGCGCTCTGCTCAGAATTACTGGGGCTCAGTGGAGGTCATTAGGAACCAAAGGAGAACGCTCAGGAAGCACGTGCCACATTGATCGGTTCTCGGGGGAAGCGGAGCCCTCGCCACCCTGGAGATAGTCGCTTCGCCTTCTCGCGCTGGTGCGGAATAATGCTCTCCATGACGAGCGGGGAGATCAGCGAGAGCGAAGCCCGAAAGCCGGCCGCGCGCGCAGCGGCAGATGGCGATGCAGCCATCACGCTGCCGGAAGCCATGACCGGCAGGGCCAGCCCCGCGAAAGCGGCCGTCGGGGACAAGCCGGTCTTCGCGTATATCGCCAGCCTGCCCCAGCCGCAGCGCGGCATGGCCGAAACGGTGGATGCCTTGGCGGCAAAGACGCTGCCCGGCCTCCGGCGCTCAGTGAAGTGGGGTATGTCGTACTACGGGGTTGGCGACGGATGGTGCTTCAGCTGCGGCGGTTTTGCGGGCCATGTAAAACTCATGTTTGTCAATGGCGCGGCGCTCGAGCCCGTACCGCCGATAACACCGGTGGGAATGGGCAAGTCGACGCGGGGTGTGGAGATCGAATCCTTGGCCGACATCGACGAACGCCAGATCGCGGCGTGGATGAAGCAGGTCGCGTCCGTGCCTGGTGTCGGGGGCGGGAAGCGCTGAACCCTACGGGACGGTTTGTTGGCAGCAGATTCAGCTGGAGGAGCCAGGCTGGTCAGGGCGAGCCAGGTCGGACTGGATCGCGCGGATGATCGCGGCAAGGATTCCAGACGCGAGAAGTCCCGGCCCCAGCGGACCGGCAGAATTCGCACCTAGAGGCGGCAACTGCCGAAGCGCGGACCGGACGTCGGCAGTCATGTGATCGAGTTGCCAGCGGACCTCGTCGTCGACCGTCAGGGACCGGTCGGGCGCTGCCAGTCCGGCCGCTTTAGCGGCATACGCGGCTGCCCCCAAGGCGTGCGCGCCCATGTGGGCGACGGCTGCGGCTTGCGTTGCAGACCGGGCGGCAGCCACCGCAGCAGGGCTGGTCACCTCTCGTGCGGCACGGCCGGCAACGAACCGCCGGCGGATCTCCTCGGCGGCACTGAGCTCACCGCGAGCGAAGGCCCGGGCGCGGGCGATGGCGTCGCGGGGGCGACCATCCGCCGGTGCCTCTGCCTCAAACAGGGCGACGACCCGCTCAGCGCAGTCGGCGGCCCAAGTCGCGACGACGCGGCGCTCGGCCTGGCTTAGCGTCTGCGGAGAAGCCATATCAGTACAGTACACACTGCTCGCAGACAGATCCTGGCGCGGGCATCCGGCGCCCCGTTTAGCGATACCCAGCGAATCTCCGCTGCCCCTGCGCCGTACCTAACAGCGTGGACGGACGACGGCGGGCCCGCCTCCCGCTACAGTGAGCCCATGAGCATGGCTGGAGGGGAACAAACCCCGCCGGACGGCAATCCCGGGGCCCCGACGGACGGCCCGGTCGGCGTCGGTCCGGCTGCTGCTGCGCCCGCCAACAGGAGGGCACGGAATCCTGTTTCCCGGCCCTCTACCGCGCCGACTGTCCCGCTGCCTCAGCGGCTGCCCGCCTGGCTAGTCCGGAATCCGCTGCATGCTGGCTGGACGTGGACGGGGTTCTGGGCGTTGCTGATCGTTGTTGACGAGTTCGTGGACCTGGCCGGTTGGACCTGGTACGTGCTTGTGGGGATGGCTGCGCTGCCCACACTGGCCTGCACTGTGGTCGTTCTCCATGCGACACCCCGCCGCTACCTCAAGTCGCAGAAAGAATCGGTGCTCGCCCACTTCTTTGTCCGGTTCCTCGCGCTGACGGCAGCGTTTTTGGTGTGGGGCCTCTCCGTGGTGGCCAGCGCCTCGATTTCCACAACGGTGCAGGCACTGGCCGGGAACTCGGAGCGTGAGGTCACGTCGTTGGGGTTCAACCTGCTCCTTGCGGCGGTCCCCTTGGTTGTCTCGGTGTTGTGGATGGCCCTCATTGTGCGCTGTGCGTGGTTCCTGCGCCGTCTACGCGGCTGGCGCCAGAACCCGGAAGGCTCGCGGCTGCCCAAGAGGTTCCTGCGGGATTCGCCCCAACTCCGGCGCGTTGTGGTGGGTCTCGCCCACCCCGGCCTGCTCCTGGTGGCCGGGCTTGGCACGTCGGTTCTGGCACTCTTCCTCGGCGCCGTGGAACTCACGCTCAACCTGATTTCCTGATTTCCTGAGGACCGGCAGTATCCGGCCGGAATGAAACCGCTACCCCGGGCGCGGGCTGTTGCGCCGGGTCTATTTCGATTTGGGTGGGCGTACGATCGCATCATGGGTACGGCAGTCAGAGGCCGGCCACAACAATTGCCTGAAGACAGCTTGAAGGAGGCGTGGGCACTATGTTCACAAAGAAGGGTGACGCGGCTGTTCTCAGCAAGCTCAGTGAAGCACCCGCACAGTACCGTGCGATTGGGGAACGCCTGCATAGCATCATCCGGGAGAGCGCGCCCTCGCTAGAGCCGATCGTGCGCTGGGGACTGCCGTTCTATGTGAAGGACGGTAAGGACATCTGCTACATCAAGCCGGATAAGGACTTCATCGCATTCGGCTTTGGCGAAGTTGTGAACCCCGCACGGGAGGAGGGTGCCCATATGCACCCAATCGCGTGGACCATCACCTCGCTGGATGCTGCGACGGAGGCCAAGATTCGTGCGCTCGTCGAGAAAGCGGTTGGCTGACTCGGGCGTGCGCTGGGAATTACCCGGCGTCCGGCTTTAGGGGTCCTCTGTCTCTGGCCGCCGTCTGTGCCAGCCTGAATTGGTCTGGGCGTAGGGTGGAAGTGAGACAAAAGGAGCACTTCATGAAAAAAATCCTCATGGTTCTGACCAGCGTTTCCGAGATCGGCGATACCGGAGAGAAGACCGGCTACAACGTGGCCGAAGCTGCACATCCCTGGAAGGTCTTCAAGGATTCCGGGCATTTCGTCGACTTCGCTTCCATCCAGGGAGGCCAGCCCCCGCGCGACGACGTGGACTCAGAAGATCCCATCCAGGTCGCCTTCACGGAGGACGAGGCCACGCGAGCCGGTCTCTACAACACCGCCCGCGTCGACGTCGTTGATCCCGACCAGTACGACGCCGTATACCTTGTGGGCGGCCACGGCACCATGTGGGACTTCCCGGACAGCGAAGGCCTGCAGAACCTCGTAGCCAGCGTCTACAACGCAGGCGGCTTGGTGGGCGCGGTCTGTCACGGACCGGCCGGCCTGCTGAACGTGGAACTGGAGAACGGGCTTCGCCTCGTCGAGGGCAGGAAGGTGGCAGCCTTCACCAACGACGAGGAAGTGGCTGTGGGGAAGGACAAAGTGATCCCCTTCTTTTTGGCTGACCGACTTGTGGAACAGGGCGCCACCCACGTTTCCGCTGATGTCTTTGAGGAGAAGGTCGTGGTTGACGACCGGCTGGTGACCGGTCAGAACCCGGCCTCAGCGGCTGGCGTGGCCAAGGAGATGGAGAAGCTGTTCGCTCAGGTCATTCACCAGGAAAAAGCCGCGGAACAGCACGACGCGGAGGCTCTGCGCGCCGAGAAGGACGCCGAGAAGAACGCCAGGAAGGCTGCTGCGGCAGGCACCGAGCACTAACGCCCGCAGCGCACTGGCAAGCCGGGCAAGTCCCGCGGGCGCGCAAGAGGGATGTCCTCACCACCCGGCCGTGCCCGGGCCACCCTTGAACGGGCCAACGATCAGCCTGGTGATCCAACCGCCGTAGAAGTCGCCGTCCTGGAAGGTCACCTGCTCGCCGTCGACCTCGCAGGAATCCATGTGGGCCGGGTAGAAGGCCACACGGGTGCTGAGCGCCTCGAAGCCAGGGGTGGGCTCCGGGTAGGTCCAGCCGGCACGGGGAACGACGACTCCGCCGGCAACGACCTCGAAGTAGTGCGCTACTCCCTTGAACTCGCAGAAGCTGGTGCCCTCGACCGGGACGAGAACGCCTCCGGGGAACGCGTCCATTGGCAGGTAGTAGACAGGCGGATGACTGGTCTCCAGGACGCGCACCGCGTCGGTGGTGTCGGCAATCACCTGCCCGCCGAGCCTCACGATGACTCGTTCGGATCGCGGCTCGACCCTCGGCGGACGCGGGTAGTCCCACACCGATTCTTGACCGGCCTTGGGTTTGATGGGTTGGGGACGCCGAAAGAGGCCGGAAAAACCGTGAGCAGGAACCATATCCCTATGGTGCCATCTTCGGGTCCGGTGATGGCCGTTACGGCAGTCCATAGACCCTTCGGGCGTTGTCCCGCGCGACAAGCTCCACAACGCGGCGGGCATCTGCCTCCGACCACTCGTCATCGTCAATCCATCGGCCGACGATGGCTGTGATCGCGTTGCGCCACAGCCGCGCGCCGAGGTAGTGGAGTTCAGCCGGACCGATGGCATCGGACGAGTAAAGGATTTTCCTGAATGGGGCGAGTTCGAAGGAGCGCGCGATGAGGCTCCGGCTACGGGCGCCGAGATGGTTCACCGCCAGGCCGACGTCGAGGTAGACGTTGTCGAAGGCCTGAGCGAGATAGCCGGCCTCACGCTCGAACGGGTAGCAGTGGAGGAGCAGGACGGGAACCTTGCTGGCCTCCACAGACCGGAGAAACTCGAGCAGAAGCAAAGGGTTTGCCTTATCAAGGTCCAGCTCGCGGTCCCCGAATCCGACGTGGAGTTGGAGTGGTAGCCCGAGTGAGATGGCGCAGTGCAGGCCGAAACAGATGAGGGTGGGGTCATCAAGGCGCACCGCCCCACCGGACTCGATCCGCCGCCGCCACATCTTCGCGGACTCAGCGACGTCGCGGCCGGCCGGCCGGCTAAGGTCGTGCTGGAAGCCGGCCCGATAGGCAAGAACTGACTTCGCTCCCACAACAATAGGGGGAAGGCCGGCCAGCAGCCCGGTGAACGCGTCCACGTAGCCGCCCGGGTCCTGGTCCGATTGGATCAGGGTTTCGGCGAGGGCTTCCAGTCGCACGATCTCGTGGACCGTGGCCCCCGTAATTTCCGCCATCCCGGGTGGATCGAGCAGGGCCCCGGTCTTGAACCCGGTATCGATCAGCCAGTGACTGACTCCGGCCGCCCTGGTCATCCGTCGGCTGATTTCCAGTTCGCCCAGTTCGGTGCGGCGCTGCCAGTATTGCTCGGCCGTGGCGTGCCGGGGCAAGTCCATGATCTCGGCGCACCAGCGGCGGAGGGCGAACCCCAGCTGGGAGTCGTAGGCTGTCGAGGGTTCGGCGAGGAGTTCGCTGTTGCCCTCGTTGAGCGAATTCTGAAAGCGTTCCTCGTCGCCATCGACCCCATACGCGCCGTGCACGTGATGGTCGATGAGCTTCACGTCTTCGACAAACCCGGCGAAAGACTCCGCCATCAGATTGACCATGCCAGGCGGAAGAGGGCGCCGAGTTCCCTGGGGTCCTTGGCCCCGTGCGTCTGCTGCTCATGGCGCCGCACCGCAACGGTGGTGTCGACCACCTCGTTGCCGAGCAGCCGACGGGCGTAGGCGGAGTTGGCCAGCGATGTGATGATGGCCGACGGCGAGTCCGACACGGTGCCGATCCCCGCAGCCTGCCGTTCCGCCGCGGTGAGGCGCGTTGGGTCGCCGGGAACTTCATCGGGCAGGCGACTGCCGCTGGTGATGCCCTCGAGCGCGAGGGCCAGGATGGCGGCGGAGGCCAGGTATACGTTGGCGGACGGGTCAATGACCTTGATTTCGACGCTGGCCCCGTGGGGGTTGCCCACACCGCCTTCGACGAAACGGACCGATGCTTCACGGTTTTCCAGGCCCCAACACAAGAAGGCACCGGACCATGCTCCGGGCGCGAGCCTGATACCGGACAGGATGGAACCGGTGAGCAGCCCCTGCACCTCGGGAAGCCCCCGGAGGATTCCGCCGATCGCGGCTCCGCCCTCCTCGGTGATGCCGTACGGGCCGGCGCCGCCGCTGAAGAGGCGTGAACCGCCACGGGAGAAGGAGAAGTGCTGGTGGGCGCCATTGCCGACCGAGCCGGGGAAGGGTGCGGGAGAGAAGGAGGCCTGCAGCTTGTGTGCACGGGCGACCCTACCGATGATGATCTTTGCCAGCACCACGGTGTCCGCTGCCGCGAGTGGATCCTTCGGGGCGAGGGAGAGCTCAAACTGGTTGCGGCCGTATTCAGCGTGAAGCTGTTCAACCTGGGCACCCGAATCCTTCAGGGCGGCCAGCAACTCGGCCAGGAATTGCTCGCGGTCAAGCAAGCCGGTCAGCCCGTACGGAGCCCAGGGGGCGTCGTCGAGCGCCGTGCCGTCGGTGGCGACGAGCACGAACTCCAGCTCGTGGCCCACGAGTGCCTGATAGCCGGCGTTCCCGGCCCGCTCCTGGACGCGTGCCAGCGTGCCACGCGGACAGGCCGGATCCCGGCTCCCGTCCTGGCGGAACATGTCCGCGGGCGCCCACGCCAGGCCTCCGCCGAGACTGCGCAACCCGTTGGGATCGATCCTCAGGCGCAGGTCACCAACGGCGCTGATGCTGTCCGTGAAGGCGATTTCGCCGTCGATGCAGAACACATGCCAGACCGGAGCGGCACCCATGCCTGCCCGGTGGAAGGCGCCAAGCCGGGCCACCGGGACGCTCTTGGCAAGCGTGATTCCGGCCGCGTTCACCATCGATCCGATGACCAGTCGAACGCCAGCCTCTTGGAGTCGGCCCGCTTCCGGATCCAGGTCGGCCGCGTCGAGAGCAGGGAAACCCGAACCATCGCTCATAGGGATATTCTGCACCTTCTGTCCAGCGTCTAGTGGTGGCGACGGCAGCCAACCACCGTGGCCGACATCCGGTCCACGATGTAGGCGACTGCAGCACCACCGGTGTAGGCCAGCAAATCCACGGTGCCGAACGTGGTTCCAAGGACCAGCCGAAGGAGTGGCCAAGATTGCCCGAGCTCGGCAGGAAGACCAGTGAGCTGGAAGAGCTCGATCATGACACAGACAGTAAGGGCAGCGGCCGCAATCAATGCCTTGGACTTCGACGGAATCACGATTGCCACGAGAACATAGACCATTACCGCGTACAGGCCATCGCCCGCAGGACCTGTCCATGCCGCATCGCTGAATGTGCGAATGCTCAGCCCAAGCACAACGCTCATCAGCCCGGCAATGCACAGCCAAGCCCGTCTGATTATTGAGCGCCCCGGTTCGACGGAATCGCTCACGGCCCCAGCACCGCCGCTGTTCCCAGCCAGATCATTGCCCAAGCCCCCATTGTCGAATCTGCACTTTCCATCCCTGATGCGGATCCACGGGAATCAACGCGTTCAGCCTAGCTCAGGGCCTTGCGTCGGTTGACGGGCCGGCAGAAGAAAGCGAGCCGTCCTGCCGGAATGTCAACGGGCGCCCGAGCCCAGGAGGTCCTGTGGCCCTAGTCCAACGGGACGCCAAAGGACAAGACTGAGTCATGGAACAGGTTCAGCACATGAGCGCTGAAGAACCGGCGTTGTCTGTCACCACCGTTTTTGCCAGCCTTTCTGAGCTGAGGGACGCCCCCGGCTACAGCCCGAAGGCCATCGCCGAACGGCTCATTGGATCGTTGGGCGCGGACGCCGCGGCACCGCTGCTGGGGGTCAGCGAAGAACTCCTAGAACGCTGGGCATCTGCCCAGGATGCGCCGGACGTGCATGGCAGGCTTCAGTTGGCGGACCTCGACGCTCTGGTAGGTCATCTCCACGGTGCTTTCACACCTGCCCAGGCCATGGTCTGGATGTGCAGCCACAACACGCAACTGGGATCCAAGCCAATCGATGTGTACCGCATCCAGGGGTCAGGACCGGTGATTGGGGCCATTCGTGCCCAGGCGAAGGAAGCCTTCGGCTGACCGCATCTGCTGTCAAGCACCATCCGATCCGTACGGACGTGTGATCGCCTCCAGGAAATGCCCGTCAGGGTCCGCGAAGTAGACGCCGCGTCCGCCGTCGTTGTGGTTGATCTGCTGCGGGCGGGACCGTCCCGGGTCCGCCCAGTAGGCGACGTTCTCGGCCTGGATCCTGGCGAAAATTCCGTCGAAGTCCTCCTCGCTGACCAGGAAGGCGTAGTGCTGCGGGGAGATCGGTCGGTCCGTCGTGGCGAAATCGAGGGTCACTCCATGGTCCAACGCAACGGTCACAAAGGACCACATGGCTTGGGGTGCCGGCAGTCCAAGCACGCTGGCCAGGAACCCTGCCGAGCGCTGCTTGTCCGTTGCATAGACGATGGTGTGGTTGAAAGCGACTGTCATGGAGACCTCCTCGGGTGATTTGTCTGCAACCATCTACGTCCGGCACTTCTCAGGTTTCAGGAGCGCCGGATTCGTCCTTGAAGTTCCGGTCAGGCCTTGGCGACCGGCAGCACCAGCAGGTAGCCGGTCGGGAGATCGGTGCTCCAGCGCCGCGGTTCGCGGACGACGAACTGCGTGGCCAACTGCTCGGGGGTGAGCAGGCTGTTGGGCGCCGGGGACGGTCCCCACTGCACGCCGCCGTACGGGTAGAGCGGATCTTGGACGCGGATTCCGGTGACAGAGAACTCCGGGAACTGGTCGGGATCGCCGAGGGATTCGAAGCCGCTCATCACCGATACGTGGCGGCCGCGCCACAGGACCAGCCCGACCGGCCGGTCCGTCTCGGCGATGGCATGCGCCGCGGTCCGCAGCGCTTCGCCGTAGTCAGCGACGCTGACGACGGCGTACGGCCCCATCCCGAGCTCGTTCAGCACCTGCGCCCAGCCCAAGGGGTTGGCACCGTTGAACGAGTTGAACGACCGTGCCCGGGCCATCTCCCAGAGCTCACCTTGCTGGGCACTATCGGCCCACGTGCCGGCCCCTGCGTCGTCGGTGAGGTTGTGCATGATCTGGATGCTCGCCGCCACACACCACTCAAACGTGTACTGCGGGACGAAGTCCCCCTCCCGGTAGAGGTTGAGGGCGAACGCTTTGGGGCACCGGGGGCGGCGCGGGAATCGATGTCGGGTCCGGGGAC
>NZ_JBWKYC010000009.1:147509-169805 GCF_059423525.1 Arthrobacter sp. GW460-12-1-14-TSB2 | reverse complement strand
AATAAATTGGTATCAACAAACTTGGCACACTATTGAGTTCTCAAACAACAGACACACCCGGCACCACCACAACCAACTTCTGGTCGCGGATCGCTCCGGAGCAACTTTCCAAACTTACCCGATCCCGGACCACCATGCAAACCGGCGTTTCCGCCAACCACAAGCACCACAGGAAGGATCCCCACCCGGTTTCCGCACGCCACAAAAGCGCCGTTTTCCAGGCCGTTCAACAAGGGGGTCGGTCGCTATCTTTCCGCATCAGCGGCGGCGACTCGAATTACTTTACACGCCACACGCACCCGGCACAAATCCACCCCCACACCACACGTGCGGGCCGCAAAACCCCGAAACGGCGGCGAATTTTGCCCAACTAGCCGCCCCAAAAACGCAAGCAGCCGGCGTCGGACTTTTATGGAGTGGGTCACACCGGGCCACGCGTCTAACCCTAGCCGCCGACGTGGTGGATGGTGAACGCCGAGAGGAAACCCACGGACGCCACCAGGCCGGTGAGGTTGTGGTGCTCTTCGAAGGCCTCGGGAATCATGGTGTCGGCCAGCATGGCCAGGATGCCGCCGGCTGCCACCGCGGTAATGAATGCGACGGCCTCAGCGGGAGCGTTCTCCAGCGCTGTGTAGCCCAGCAGGGACGCCAGGCCGCAGAGCACGGCAATGCCGCCCCAGACGCCGAAGACATACCCGGCGCTTCGGCCCGCCTTCTTCATGCCTGCGGTGCTGGACAGGCCTTCCGGCACGTTCGAGATGAAGACGGCGGCCAGCATCGCGGGGCTGACGGTTCCGGCAGTGATGAGTCCCAGCCCGAGGACCACCGACTCCGGAATGCCGTCCAGGAGGGCGCCGACGGCGATGGCCGTGCCGCTGCCGGGGCTGTCCTTCTCGGAGGGCTGCTGGCCTTTGGACCGTTTGCGGTGCTTGGCACCTGAGCGCGCCAGCAGGGCGTTGGCGCTGACGTACACCACGGAACCGGCAAGGAATCCGGCCGCCGTGGGCCACAGCCCGCCGCCGTCCACTGCCTCGTCCACCAGCTCGAACGCGAGAGCGGAGATGAGGACGCCCGCGCCGAAGGCCATGATGGAGGACACCAGCTTCGGAGGGATGGTCCACTTCCACGACAGCCAGGAACCCAGCACCAGCGCGCCTCCCGCCAGCGTTCCCCAGAACATGGCCTGCGCCCACATCGGCATGCGTACCACCTTCCGCGGCCACGGAGCCCGGGCTGCAAAAACAGATAGTGCCGGACGCTGAGCCGTCCGGACACCTCCAGTATTGTTGCAGACTCCGGCGACAAACGAGTTCAGCGGCGCTGTGCCCACCGAAAAATTACGCACGACGCCGGGCGGCCGGCTCGCGCCGCCGGCATGACGGACGCTGCAAGACGCCGGCCAAGCCTCCATCCGGCCCGCTCCGAACCCCAGCAGCACCCCCTTGAAACCTGCCCGGCCCGGCGTATGGTTTTTGCATGGGACCGATGCTGGACACCCTTGTTATCGGAGCCGGGCAGGCTGGCCTGGCCACCAGCTACTGGCTGGGCCGGACCGGCGTCGAACATCTATTACTGGAACGGCGTGCCGCCCTGGGCGGCGCCTGGCAGGACCGCTGGGATGCCTTCTGCCTGAACACCCCGAACTTTTCGCTTGCGCTGCCCGGCGGTTCCTATGACGGACCAGCACCGGAGGCCTTTATGCCGCGCGCGGACGTCGTGGAATACATGCGGCAATATGCCGCGACCATCGGCGCGCCGGTGCGGACCGGCACGGACGTCACGCGCATTGCACCGGCGGAGCACGGCGGCTTCAGCGTGGAGACCACCGAGGGAGCCTGGCGGGCGCGCAACGTGGTGCTGGCCACCGGCGGCTACCAGAAACCGAAAATCCCCGCATTGTCCGCGCGGTTCCCGGGCCACATCGTGCAGCTGCACACCGACAGCTACCGCAATCCGGAGCAGTTGCCGGATGGCGCCGTCCTGATCGTGGGGACCGGACAGTCGGGCGGGCAGATCGCCGAGGAACTGCTCGCCGTCGGCCGGGAAATCCACCTGGCGGTGTCCACCTGCCCGGAAGCGCCCCGCCGGTACCGCGGCCAGGACCTCCTCTTCTGGATGATGCACCTTGCCGAGCACGGGCCCGATTACGGACTGAACGGCCTCACCGTGGGGCAGCTGCCCTCCCCCGCCGCGCGATTCATGTGCAACCCGCTGGTTTCCGGCGCCGATGGCGGCCACGACATCCATCTGCGCGACCTCGGCCGCCAGGGCGTCCGGCTGCACGGGCACCTGGAAGCAGCCGACGACGGCGAACTCACCTTCAGCGACGACCTCCCGGAGCGCCTGGGCGTTGTTGAGCGCACGTTCTACCAGCGTATGCGGCCGATGTTCGATGCCTACATCGCCGCTGCAGGGATTACGGCACCGGAAGCGGACCCGCCGCGCAGGGACGACTGGCTGCCGTCCGAACCGGCGCGGCTGAACCTGGATGCCGCGAACATCACGTCGGTCATCTGGGCCACCGGCTACCGGCTGGACTTCGGCATCCTGGACATTCCGGTGCTGGACGAGTGGAACTACCCGCGGCATCAGCGAGGGGTCACCGAGCACCCGGGCCTCTACGCCGTGGGGCTGCCTTGGCTGACCGGACACGGTTCGTCGATCGTGGCCGGCGTGGGCCGCGACGCCAAGTACATTGCGGAGCACATCGCCGCCCGCTGACGCGGCGGCTGACGCGGGTTGTCGGAGACGCGGGTTATCCGGATCAGAGCCCGTCGAAGTCCACCGGCGCGGCCAGCCCGGCCGAGCTGAACCACTCCGTGGCCCAGGCCTGGACCGACGGCAGGGCGAGCTGCTCGGCCACGAGTTCCGGCGGCCCGTCGAACACCGATTGCCCCGCTTCCAGATGCTCCCCGGTGCCGCTCCCGGCAAGCAGCCCGAACAGGGCTGGCTGGTCCACGAAGGGAAGCGTCCCGCCGTCGCCATCGGTCAGGACGCCCCAGCGCGAGGTGAACAGCGAAAAGTCCTCCGGACGGCCGCCTTGGTCAAGCACGAGCGGACAGGTGTCGCCGTCGAACTGTATCCGCCGGTAGTTGGGCTCCGTTTCGTCCAGGGCCAGCAGCTGGAGTTCGTCCAGCCACGAAACCCACACGGTGGTGCACTCACCCGGCCGGGGGTAGGGAGCGGCGGCGATGTAGCCGGCCTTGCTCACGTGGGCGGAGTGGCCCACCGCGATGTTGCTGAGCTGCCCGCGGACCAGGGGCAGGACCGGGCTGACCGGCTGGTGGTAGGCGGCGAACTTCCGGCGCATCACGTCGGCGCTGGCATTCGAGCCGATGGAGACCACAAGGAAGCGGGAGTCCAGCGGTGCCGCGTTGGCCTCCGCGAGGGCTTCATCCAGGCCAGTGAGGTCAAGGGGCATGAAGCCGTCGCGGTCCATGACGCCCGAGGCTTCGGGCGGATCCCACGGGTACAGCAGCGGGTCGAGCCGGCCGGCGCCGGCGGCGTCCGTCAGCCCGGTGCCCGGTCCTCCGTTCGGTTCCATGCGCTGCCTCCTCGTGCTCCGGGCACGTGCTGCCGGAGTCAGTCGCCCATGCCGGGGTGGACGGGCACAAACTCGATCTTGTTTCCCGAGCTGGTTTTCTTCTTCGGCGACCGCGAATATCCCCGCGCGTCCAGGTGGTTCTGGGCGCGGAATTCGGCCAGGGCGTCGTCGTAGGCCTTGTTGAGCCTGCCGCCGGAGAGCTCCTCCGTGGTGCCGTCGGCAAAGGTGACGGCGATCCGGACTTTTTCCGGGAAGTGCCGGTTCATCCTGATGAAGCCGTCGGCGTCCTGCTGGAGATTGATCAAAGTGTGGTCCGCTTTCGTGGGTGGTGTGACTTCCAGTGTCCCGCACTTTTGGGCGGGGCGGGGCCTCCCCAGAGTAAATAGGGCCCGACGGCGGCAGCGGCCGGCCAGGTTAAAACAACCCAAGACCCGGTTTGGGGGAACCGGGCCTTGGGCGTTGCGGGCAGCCGGCGCAGCAGCTCCCCCGGGACGGGCGTCAGTTCGACATTGAAGTGACGCCGCTGGTGTACCAGCCGGTGTACGGCGACCACACGCCGTTGCTGCCTTCCTGGAAGCTGACCTTCTGGTAGATCTCCTCGTTGCCGATCTCGCCGTCCACCAGCGTGCGGACATTGTGGATGGTCACGGTTCCGCTGTACTGGTTCAGGTGGCGGCTGAACGTGGAGGTGCCCAGGTGGTCGTCGCCGTTGGGCCAGTCGTCTTCCTCCCAGCGCTGCTGGGTGATGTTGACGTAGCGGTCCGTGCTGCAGCGGAGCTGGATCTGGTAGTCCACCAGCTTCACGCCGGCGGAGTTGTGGCCGGCGAACACGGGCCGGAGCGGCGTAACCGAGCAGGCATAGTTCGTGCCGGCTGCCTGGGCCGGGGCAGCCAGGGCGAACGGTGCCGCCACCGCCCCGAGTCCGATGGCGGTCAGCAGGGCAACCTTGCGGCGGGCGGTGTAGGACTTCTTGGTGGTTGGTGCGTCGGACATGAAGGTGCTCCTGAGGGGAAAGATGCGAGTGGATGAGGCGTGCTGCCCGTTGATTCGGGGCTTGGATTGAGGCGTCGGTTCCGCCGGTATTTCCCGCGCGTTCCGATGTATCCATAGTGAATCCGGGCACCCCTCCCGCACTTCCGTGCTAGCACGGTTTCTACTCGCCGGTACGGAAGAGCCCGCCTGCCTGAGATTCGGACCCTTCCCAACCCAAGGAAGTTTGTTCTAACATAAGGACAAACTGCGCCATGCGCTAACAAACACCCTCACGGGGACGAAGGAGATCTTGTGAAACTTGGACTCGTTGGATTCGGCTTCGGCGGGCGGTTCTTCCACGCCCCGTTCATCACGGCCGCGAGCGGGGTGGAACTGGCGGGCATCGTGACCCGTTCCCCCGCCCGCCGCGCGCAGGCCGCGGAGGAGTACCCGGACGTGCCGCTCTACGATTCCCTCACCGAACTGCTGTCCGCCGGCGTGGACGCCGTAGTCATCACCACGCCCCCGGAGACGCGCCGCGAGCTGGTGCTCGAGGCGGTTGGGGCCGGTGTCCACGTCGTGGCGGACAAGCCCTTCGCCCCGAACGCCGAGGTGGGGCGCGAACTGGTGAAGGCAGCCGCGGACGCCGGCGTGATCCTCAACGTGTTCCACAACCGCCGCTGGGACACGGACATCCGGACCCTTCGCTCCGTGGTGGATTCCGGCGCAGTGGGCAAGGTGGCACGCTTCGAGTCCCGCTTCGACCTCGACCAGCCGGACACCCTCGAAGCCGGCCCCGCGGGCGGACTGCTGCGCGATCTCGGCAGCCACCTGGTGGACCAGGCGCTGTGGCTCTTCGGCCCGGCCGCCAGCGTCTACGCCACGCTCGACTGGGTGGACCTGGACGCCGGACGCACCGACTCGGGTTTCTTCGTGACCATCGCGCACCGGAGCGGCGTGAAGTCCCACGTTTCCGCCACCAAGAGCAACCGGCTGGTCGCGCGGGAACTGCGGCTGCTCGGCTCCGAGGGAAGCTACGTGTCCCAGCAGTCCGATGTTCAGGCCCTCGCGACAATAGCCGGCAAACGCCCGGCGGACGATCCCGCCGCGTGGGGTTACGAAGAGGAGAGCCGCTGGGGAACGCTTACGACGGCGGCGGGCCAGGTCCGCGTGCCGTCCGAGCAGGGCGCGTATCACCACTACTACGAGCAGTTCGCGCTGGCCGTTGCCGGTAAGGGACCCGAGCCTGTCCCGGGTACCGAGGCTGTCCACACGCTCGACGTCCTGGACGCCGCCCGGCTCAGCGACGCCGAACAGCGGTCGGTGGACATCGCGGACTGACCGACCCCTTCGGAACCACACCGTCACCGTTTCGGCTGCAGCTCCTGGCTCCAGAGGACAGTGCCGTTGGCGTTGCGGAGGCTGACGGTGAAGACGTCGTCCTTGTTAAGGTCCACGTGGCCGAAGAACTGGTTTTCGCCGCTGCGCGGTGACTGGTTGGCGTAGGCGCCGGTCTTGTAGAACACCCTCTCGGGGCCGAAGGTGCCGTCCAGTTCACCGGGGCCGAAGCTGCCAGCATTGATGGGGCCGGCCACGAATTCCCAGAAGGGGTCGAAGTCGGTGAAGCCTGCTCGCTCGGGCGAGTAGTGGTGGGCGGCGCAGTAGTGGACGTCCGCCGTCAGCCACACCACGTTTTTAACCCGGTTGCGCTTCAACGCGGAGAGCACTCCCGCGATCTCAAGCTCCTTGCCCAGGGGGGCGCCGGCGTCGCGGTTGGCGAGGGATTCCTGGTTCACCGGGCCGTCGGGGACGATCAGTCCCAGCGGAAGGTCGGCGGAGATGACCTTCCAGGTCGCCTTGGACTTGCTGACCTCGCTGATGAGCCAGTCGGCCTGCTCCTGGCCCAGGATGTGGGTGAGGTGCGTTTCCTTGCCGTCGGTGTTGGGGTCCTTGAAGGTGCGCATGTCCAGGCAGAAGACGTCCAGCTGCGGGCCGCGGGAGATCTTGCGGTAGATGCGCGCCGGTTCGAATCCCGTGCTGCCGTCGCCGATCCGGGTGCTGAGCCCGGAGATTGGCTGGTATTCCTGCCAGGCCTGGCGGCCGCGCGCGGCGAGGACGTCAATGCGGCGTTCGGTGTAACGGGCGTCGGTGATGATCTCTCCGGGGTACCAGTTGTTGTGGGTTTCGTGGTCGTCCCACTGGGCGATCACCGGCACCTCCGCGTACAGTGCGCGGACGTTGCGGTCCATCAGGTTGTAGCGGTGCCGGCCGCGGAACTCGTTGAGGGTCTCGGCCACCTTGGAAACTTCCTCGGTGACAAGGTTTCGCCAGATCTGCCCGTCGGGCTCGGTGACCTGCGAGGCGATGGGGCCGTCTGCGTAGATGGTGTCGCCGGAGTGGATGAAGAAGTCCGGTTCGGTGGCGTGCATGGCCGCGTAGCCGCGCATGCCGCCGATCTCCTCGTTGATGCCCCAGCCCTGGCCGGCGGTATCGCCGGTCCAGACGAAGCTCTGCCTGCGGGGTGCACGGCCGCTGCTGAGCAGACCGTTTCCGGGCGCGGTACTAAAGGAGCCCTGCGCGGTTTCGCCGGCGTTGCCGTCGGCGTCCTCGAAGTGCAGACTCAGCGCGAACCGCGTGCCCGACGGCAGATGCTCGGCATTGATCCGCGAGGTGAAGTCGGTGGCCTCGCTGGCGGCGCTCCCCCGCAGCACGCGCTGGAAGGCACGGCCACCACGGAGCGGCACACCGTCCTCGTCCACGGCGAGCAGGTTGGCCACCAGCCGGCCGGGGCCCGACGCCCGGGACCACAGCACGCCGGAATCGGCGGTCACATCGCCGGTGGCGATTCCGGACGGGAGGGTCAGGCGGTTGCGGACCAGCGCGACGCCGGCGTGAGCGGCGGCGGTTGAGCCTGTCGAAACCAAGGGCACGACGGCGGCAGCACCTGCGGCGGCAAGGGCACCTTTGAGGACATTTCGGCGGGTGAAAGCAGTCACGCTGCTTATCGTTGCCGGGGCGGGTGAATTGGTGGTGGCGGGGGTGTGAACCGCCCGTGGAGCTTGCCGAAACCGCAGCCGGTGCCATACTCAAGACGTGACGGCGACATATTCGTTTCGTGGCGAGCTGTGGCACTATCCGGAGGAAGCCGGGTGGCATTTCATCACACTGCCACAGGACCTGGCGGACGAAATCAGTGACGAGGCCGCTCCCTTCCGCAAGGGATTCGGCTCAGTGAAGGTCACAGCATCCATCGCGGGCAACATCTGGTCCACGTCGATCTTCCCGGAGAGCAAGAGCCGCTCGTACGTCCTCCCGGTCAAGAAGGCCATCCGGACGGCGGCCGGCATCCTCGCCGGAGACGACGTGGACGTGGAGCTGGTCCTGGAGCTCGGCGGCTGATCTTACTGCCAGGCGGCGGCAGTCGGTCACTCGCCAAAAGGCCCTATCCCGCTCCTTTCTGCAGGACTACCATGCAGGTGCACAGCCACGGTCGGACTACCCGCCGCATCAGTGCTGAAGCAACTGCGTGGAAGGACATGTCATGGAATGCATCACCTGGTTCGCGCCGATTCTGCCCGGGAAACTGGACGAGTGGAAGTCGCTCATCGAGGAGATTGAAGGCCCCCGCAAGGAGGAACACCGGCGTTCCCGCGAGCGGATGGGCCTGACCCGGGAAGTTGTCAGCCTCATGCAGACCCCGCAGGGGGACTTTGCCTGCCTGTTCCACGAAGCCGAGGATCTGGCCAAGTCCTTCCAGACCGCCGCAAACTCGGACGATCCGCACGATCAATGGTTCGGGGAGAAGATCCAGGCAATCCACGGCATCACTGCTGAGATGCTGCAGGGCCCCCTCCCTGCGTCGCTTGCTTACGATTACAAGGGCTGACGCCGCGAAGGTCGGAAGCAGCGAACGCGGGAAGCAGCGCACGACGGCGGGATGCCGGCAGCGATTGCCAGCCTCCCGCCGTCGTTCTTTTCCGTGGTTGAACGTGCTTAAAGCTGTCGGACCCGGCTAGATCCGCGGCGATGCGTATGGCGCACTGGGAAGGTTGCCCGCCGTCCACGGCGCAGTGGAACGGATGTCGGGCAGGTGACCCCGGCCGTCGGTCAAAACGGCGCGGACGGTAACGCTAAGAACCCAGAGTCCAAGAAGCAGGATGCCGAGCAGTTCCATGGTGTTGCACCTCGAGTGAGTGTGTGCGGATAGGGTGATTTCAGTGTGTCCGGCAGGCGTGTGAGCAAACGTGTGAGCCCCGCAGACGCCGGAGAGCCCGCGGCGTACCATGAGCCGTATGGCCGAGAATTGGATTCGGCTCCTCGGTCCGCCCGCGATCGAGACCCCCGGCGCAACTCCCATGCAGCCCAGAGGCCGCAAGGCCTGGGCAGTGCTGGCCTATCTCGCGTTGCAGGCGGACGGCACCGGCCGCTCCCGCACGGCATCGCTGCTGTTCCCTGATGCCGAGGATCCCCTCGGCGCCCTGCGCTGGAACCTGTCCGAGCTGCGCCGGACGCTCGACGGCGTGACGGTTGCCGGTGATCCCCTGCGCCTGACCCTTCAGCCGCCGTGGCGCTGCGATGCATTGGAAGTGGTCGATTCGGCCGGAGTTCCGGGCATTGATCCGCGGCGATTCAGCGGCCAGCTGCTGGAAGGGCTGTCCTTCGCCGATTCCCCGGTCTTTGATTCCTGGCTGGCGGACCAGCGCTACCGTCTGGACAACGTCGTCCAGTCCCTGCTGTACGAGGCAGCGCTGGCGGCCCTGGCTACGGGCGCTCCCGGCCAGGCGGCCGAGCTGGCAACGCTAGCCCTGCACCGCGATCCCTTCCACGCGGACTGCAACGCCGTCCTCGTCAAGGCGCTCGTGGCCCTCGGCGAGCACCGCCGCGCCCGCGAGCACGTCACCAAATGCGGCAACCTCTACCGCGAGGAACTTGGGCTGCCGCTGCCCGCGGAAATCCGGCGGGCGCTGTCCGATGCGGCTCCGGAGGCGGACCCCGGGATGCCGGCCACCGCAGCGACGGTGCGGTCCTATCTCGACGCCGGCGGCGCGTCACTCTGGGCAGGCGCCGTGGACCGGGGCCTCGATCAGCTGCGGCTCGCGGTGGTGCTCGCCCAGCGCACCGGCGACGCGCATTTGGTCGCCGAGTCCCTCGTGACCCTGTCCGGAGCCCTGATCCACCAGGCGGGCGGGCGCGGCGCGGAGGTGGCGGATTTCCTGCACCGCGCCCTGCAGGCGGAAGGGCCCGACGGCGCCTCCCGGACTGCCGCTGCGGCGTACCGCGAGCTGGGCTACTTGTCCGTGCAGCGCGGTGTCCCGGACCGTGCGGCCGGGTGGCTGGACCGGGCGCTGCGGGCGGCTGAGGGATTCCCGGACGAACAGGCGAGGGTCCTGGCGATCCAGGGGATGCTGGCCTCGGATACAGCGAGGTACGAGGATGCCGTGACGGCGCTGACCGAATCCGGACGGCTGGCCAGGGCGGTCGCGAACCGCCGGCAGCAGGCGTTCAGCGAGGCGCTGCTTGGCAGGGTGCACCTGCTCCGCGGTGACTTGGACAAGGCGGCTGCTTCCCTGGACCGGGCACTGATTTGGATTGCGGAGGAGCACTGGACGGCATTCGAGCCGTTCGTCGACGGAGTACGCGGTGAGACCTACCTGGCTGCCGGAAAGCTGGAGGAAGCCGCAGCCATGATCGACCGGTCCTGGGTGATGGCGGACCTGGCCGGCGACCACTGCTATATGGCCCTCGCTGCCGGCGCAGAGGCCCGGCTGTTCCTGACGCACGGCGATCTCGCCGCAGCCGAGCACTGGATAGACCGGGGGCTTGAGCCCAAGCCGTGGTACCTCTGGTACACGGCCCGGCTGCTGGACACGGCAGCGGAGGTTGCCATAGCAATGGGCTCGCCGCGGGCGTCGAAGTTCGTGGAGAAGCTCGCCGAGCTGGCCGGCCGCAGCGGAATGCGGGAGTTTGCGGTGCGGGCGCAGTCCCACCGTGCGGTGCTGGGTGATGAGGCCGCGGCGCAGGCTGTGCCGTGGCTGGCGAAGGAAATCGGGAATCCTGCGCTCGATGCGTTCCTCATGCAAAGGCACGGCGGTTGAGCCTGCCCTGCGCTTGCAGGAGGCACCCAAGATACCGGTGGCGCACCGGGTCGCGGGCGTGGTAGCTTTCGAGAGATCGTGATCTTTCGGCAGGAGGTGAGTCCCATGAACGCAGTATCCATAGTGGGCGCTCCCCCGCAGTCCACGATCGCGCGACTGAGGTAGTCGCCGCCGGGAGCGCCCAACAGGCAATTCGCGAAAGGGCGACTCCCATGAACACAACACCTTCTTCCCCTCTGAACTCCGCTGCAACGAGCGCCGGCGAGCGGGCGTTGGTCCTCGGTGGCGGCGGATCGACAGGCAACGCCTGGCTGATCGGCGTCATCGCCGGCCTCTACGATGCCGGGCTGGATGTGACCGAGGCCGATCTGATCATCGGCACCTCGGCCGGGTCGACGGCTGCAGCCCAGATAACCGGCGCGAGCCCCACCCAACTGCTTGCCAGCATCCTTTCCGCCGAACCCCGGCAACGGACTGCCCCGCTAGGATCCGACGGCGGACGCGTCCGCACCGGGTCAGCGGCGAACCATATGGAGAGAACAAGCCGCATCATCGCCGCCGCCGAGGATGCGGCCGACATGCGCCGCAGAATGGGTGCGGCGGCGCTCGAGTTGGATGCGGCGTCGGACGGTTCAGGGCAAACGCGGTGGCGCGACACCGTCGCCACCCGGCTGCCCAGCCAGCGCTGGCCCGAGCGAACGGTGCTCATCACGGCGGTCGATGCCCATACCGGTGAACCGGTGGTGTTCGACCGCCACAGCGGAGTCGACCTGGTGGACGCCGTCGCCGCCAGCTGTGCCAGTGGCTTCGCCTACAGGATCGGGCACAACGGATACATCGACGGCGGCTACCGGTCCAACGCCGACAATGCCGATCTGGCAGCCGGGTACGCACGGGTGCTGGTCCTGTCACCCTTCGGCGGCAGATCACGGACTCCGGTGAACTGGGGCATGCATCTTGCAACACAGGTCGACGAACTACGCGCACGTGGAAGCCGAGTCGAAACGATCTTCCCGGATACCGACTCCGGGCACCTATTCGGTGCCAATGCGATGGATCTGTCCCTGCGTCCGGCCGCCGCTCGGGCCGGTTACGAGCAGGGCAGCGCCCTTGCCGGGCAGCTCACCGAATTCTGGCGCTGACGCTGTAGCAGTCAGCCTGCCCACAAGAACAGCTTAAACAAAAGCAGGGCCTGCCAAATGAATGGCAGGCCCTGCTTTATGAAACCTAAACGGTCCCGGGTATCTAAGAAATTAGATAGCCTGGATGTTTACAGCCTGGGGACCCTTGGGGCCCTGCTCGGTTTCGAAGGAGACCTTCTGGTTCTCTTCGAGGGAGCGGAAGCCGGAGGAGTTGATCGCAGAGTAGTGTGCGAAAACGTCCTGTGAGGAGTCATCGGGGGAAATGAAGCCGAAGCCCTTTTCAGCGTTAAACCATTTGACGGTACCAGTAGCCATTATTTATGTCCTTCGTGAAGGTGGAGGAACTGTCCCGACTTTCGGGTCCTCCGGTGTGGGGTGTTCAAAACCGCTACTTCAGAAGAACGAGGACTTTCGACCCCGCGTACTGCCTGAACTACCAAATACAAACACAACAACGGTCTCTACTGTACACGGGTTTTCAGAGCGGCTTTACCACCGGCATCAGCGGGATGTCCTGGACGGTGATCGACCGCGGCCCGTCGAACCCCTGCATGAACACCGTCACGAAGCTGAGGGACACCGTGCCGCCCGTGTCAGGCAGCTGGCTCTCGAAGTTGATGGTCCCCTTGCGCTGTCCCCCGGGCGGTATTTCGGGCTGCCAGCTGCTGCGGAAGGCATCGGCATCGAACGTCGTCCCGTCCGGGCCGGTGAGGATGGCGTTATGGAAGAGGGGCAGCGACATGGAGCTACTGGTCCCGTTACGCACATGGATTTCCACCCGGGTGAAGTGGGCAGTGCTCTGGACGCCTAGCACGGTCACAGTGACGCCCTGCGCTTCCGTCACCACCTGGCGTGCCAGCCGCTGGGTGCCTTCCTCGTTCCCTGAGAAGTATCCGACGGCGTAGCTCGCTCCTGCTGCCAGCAGCCATCCGCCGCCACCAAGCAGGAGCAAGGTCACCAGCAACGTGGCGATAACTGGACGGGAACGCGTACGCGGCGCGGCCTCCGGGTGTCCCGGCCTCAACGGGCGTGCAGGTCTTGCCGGCTGTCCGAGGCTCGACGGGCGATACTGCGGCTTCGCCCGCTTGGGCGCCGGCTGTGGCTTGTCTTTGACGTAATCGAGCGCCTCGCCGCCCAGGGCAACAGCAAGGCCCATGGCCGGGGTGACGAACCACGTCCACGTCGGTGTCAGCTCGGTCAGGAACGCGGTCAGGCTATTGCCGATCAGCCCCACCACATTGATCGCCGCCGCGAAGAGCAGCGCCGCGCCGAGACCTTTCTTCCTTACAGCCGCCGGGGCGGGCCGACGCCCCTCCCGGCCGCCCGCCGCTTCGGGAGGTGAGCCGCCGCCGTCGTACGTCCCTTCAACAAAGCGGAGCAGCACCTGTCCGATCCCCACCTCATCGCCGTCGGCGAGCTCTTTGGGCGAGGTGATCTCATAGCCGTTGACCCAGGTGCCATTGCGCGACTGCTGGTCGGTAAGGATTGTCCGGCCGTCCAGCGAAGTCAGTTCAGCGTGGCGGCGGCTGACTCCGGACACCGGCAGGCGCAGCCTTGAGCCTTCGCCGCTGCCGATGGTGGTCGTGCCGTGCGGAATGCGGATCCGGCGTCCCGCCGCCTCGCCGTTGACGACCACAAACTCGTCCCGCAACCCCGATGCATCCACGACTTCCCCGACCAGCCAGGAGGGCGCCGGCCCCCGAAAGGAGAAAAACCGCCCCCGGCGCTAGCGGACGGCATACAGCAAGTCTCCTCGCGGCGCGCGGGGCTGACAAGAATGAAAAAGCCATTCACGACGGCGGGTGGCGGGGACTTTCGGCACTTCCCCGGCTGCGGGACCGCGCGGAGGCTGTGAGTGTGGCGGCTGCTACCACTAGGCAGGTGAGCGGGATGGTAAATCGCACGAAGCTGCTGGTTCTGGGCGGAGCACTGGGCGTCAAGGTTGCGGCCTATCTGGTGTGGCGTCCGGCCATGCTGCGCTGGGGGACGCAGGGTGGGGAAGCCGTTGAGCCTTTGCCCGGCGAGGGTCATGTACCCCGTCCAGCGTTCCAGAGCACGCGGGCCATCACCATCGACGCGCCGCCGGAGCGCGTTTGGCCGTGGATAGTGCAAATGGGGATCTACCGCGCCGGCTTCTACACCCACGACCTCGTGGAACGGGCGATGTTCCACGCCCGGTACGTCGAAGGAAAGCACTCGGCGACGCGTATTCACCCGGAGCTGCAGGACCTCAAGGTCGGCGACCTGGTGCCTTATGGCGGTGGCGTCTACGCGACCGTGGCGGAGATCGAGCCACACCGGCACCTCGTAGCGGGAGAAGCGTTTGTACTGCGTCCTCTCTCGGGAAACCGCACCCGCTTGATTGTTCGGTGCCGAGGGATGGGTTACATCAGTGCTGCGGCTCAGGGTGCCGCGGCCGATGCCCCGGCGCTGACCAAGGCCATCGCGTTCGCCCTTCATCGTGTGCCCGGCGCAATGCTGCTGGCCCGCGGCATGGACTTCTTCATCGGCGACCCGCTGCACCACTACATGGAAGTCGGCATGCTGCGCGGCATCAAGCAACGCGCTGAAGGGACGTACGACGGCGGCTATGCCGCCGGCGTTCGTCCCTAAGGGCAGCCTCCCGCGGCTAAGGGCAGGTCCCAGCGACGGCCTTGAAGGCGTTCACGCGGCCGTTCGCCCAGAAGGATTCAGTGCCGGACTTTCTCTCGGCGGTTGATTCGACCTTTGCGCGGACGTCAGCGTTAGTAGGGCAGGCCTGCGTGCTCCAGACGAGAGCGGCAGTGGCGGCCACGATCGGCGAGGCCATTGAGGTGCCGCTGGCAACGTCATAGCCCATGGCCCGGCCGTTCTGTGTACCCAGGACGAAGGGGTGGTTCGGGAAGGTCGAGTAGACGTTGACACCCGGCGCCGCGATATCAACCCACTTGGCGCCGTAGCTTGAGAAGGATGCTTTGTCGTCCCTGTTATCCGTTGCAGCGACTGCAATAACGTTGGGGTAGGCGCCCGGGTAGATCTGGGCCGGAGTACCGGCGTTACCGGCCGCGGCCACCAGCACCACACCCCGATTCCAGGCGTTGTTGACGGCCGTCTCAAGCGTGCGTGAAGAGACGCGCAGTCCGAGGCTCATGTTGATCACCTGGGCCCCATTGTTCACGGCCCAGTCGATGCCCTTGGCAATGGCTGAGCTGGAACCGGACCCGTTGTCGTTGAGAACCTTGACGTCCAGGATGCTGCAATCCGGGCACACGCCTGCGACACCAATATTGTTGTTGCGGATGGCAGCAACGATGCCGGCGACGTGGGTGCCGTGGCCGTATTTGTCTTCGCCGGTTGCCGCATCACTGAAGTTGGCGCGTGCCACAACCTTCGGTGCGATATCGGTGTTGTCGATCGCCACACCTGAATCGACAATGGCAACCCTCGTGCCGCCGCCGGTCGTAACACTCCATGCTTCGACGGCGTCCACATCGGCGTCCACCGTGCCCGCGGCCACAGTCATCGTGCTGAGCGTGTTGCTAAATGATTGGCCGTCGTTTTGCAGAGCATATTGGCGGGGAAAATATTGGTCGTCGGAATCGGCAGTAGCAGTCTGGTCCGGCTCGGCATACTCAACTGCCGGGTTCCGGCTTAGGGCCTCGACAAGGTTCAATTCTTTGCCAGCCGGCACTTTGATGAGTTGAGCACCGGTGCTGCCGATACCGGCGCCCTCCTTGAGCCCATGCTGGCGAAGAACGCCGGCTGCCGCGCCATTGTCGCGGAATTTAACCATGATTTGTCCCGCGATATGTGACGGCGCCGAAGCCGCGTTGCCCGGGACCGCTGCGGCAATTCCGCTGAGGCCCATGATTACTGCTGCGACACCGGCTACCAGGATCTTTTTCATTCAGTTATCTTGCGGCAGAATTCGCCCACTGGATAGTGCCTTTTGGCAATTCACAATTGCCGATTGGCGGCCGTTTCATCACCGCGCAACTGCGTCTGCACTTCGGCCCACAGGTGCATTACTTGAGGCTGAGGACCTCGTCGATCGGGCGGCCGTTGACGAACACTCGGGCGTTCGTGGCCCCGGCCGCGGCCATGGCGGTGTACACCAGCTGTGCCTTGGCGCGCGGGATGTCGCACACGCCGCCCAGCATGAACTGCCCGGTGAGGTAGATGGTGATTGTGCCGCCCTCCAGCTCACCGCCGACGTAGCTGAGGTTCGACTGGTACAAGACGTTCACGAGCCCTGACAGTCCGACGTTGCGGTTCTTGTTCGCGAGCAGGGTCCCGATGCTGGGGCCCACCTGGTCCGTGAAACGGACCGGGGCGGTGGTCGTGGCGACGAGGCTGTCGCCGCAGCCGATCCTTGGCCCGGAAATGCCGTTGTCGTCGATGGCGACGTAGTAGATGGTCAGCGGGGCCACCTGCTCCGGGAGCCCGGTGGGTGTTGGTTCCTGCGCGGCCGGCGGGCTCGCGGGGGTGGACGACGGCGGGGCAGCCGCTTTAGGAGTCGTGGTGACCGACGGGCTGGCCGCGGACGGTCCCGCTGTCGTGGGAGACGCGGACGGGCTCGCTGTCGTGGGCGACGCGGTCGACGTCGTGGGCGGGGCGGCGGAGCTGCTTGTGGGCGCCGGGGTCGGCGGGCCGAAACAGGCCGAGAGCGAGAACAGGGTGCAGAGCCCGAGAACGCTGAATGCCGTAAGCCTGGGCCTGGTCATGATGCCCCCTTTTGTGCGGGCCCAGCATTTTCGGAGCCCAGCTTCAACCTACGCCGGAACCGCCCTCCAAAACAGGGACTTTAGTCCGACGCCAAGGCACGCTCACCCGGCCGGACGGGTTAAGCACCCCCGGCGAAACTAGGCGGCCTGGCCATTGTTCGGTATGACGGCGGGCGATACGATGCTGCCGGGGAGAGGTCCTGGTTTCGCTTGATTGCCGTTAGGGGCCACCCAATGACTGACTTCTTCACTATGCAGCCCGGCGAGACCGCAGCTCCGCTACCACCTGGGCCCGTTCTTTGCACCGGGACGGCGGCCATGCGGCGCATCCACCGCTTTTTCCTTTGGGCCTATGACGAGGCACCGGGCCTTGTGCGTTCCGCAGCGGCCGGTGACACCTCCCGCGCCGCCTACGTGGGCGAAGTACTCGGCAACTTCGACAAGGTGCTGCATATCCACCACGAGGGCGAGGACCTGCTGATGTATCCGCGACTGACGGAGCGAGCACCGGCGTGCGCGTTGCACGTTGCGCAGATGCTCGAGCAGCACCGGCAGGTCACACAACGGCGTGAGGGAATCGAGCCAATCCGCCTCCGATGGATGGAGACGGCTGACGCAGAGGCCGGTGAGGAACTCGCCACGCGCTACGAGGACCTGTCCGCAGTCCTCAAAATGCACCTGCGCCGCGAGGTCACTGAGGTAATGCCCGCTGTGGACAGGGTGATGGACGAGAAGGAAATGAACGGAGTTGGCCAGCACGGGATCGAGCAGTTCGACAAGAAGTTCATGGTCGCCTACCTCGGCATGGTGCTTGCCACGAACCCTCCCGCAGACCGGAAGGAGCTGTTCAAGGAGATCCCTCCGCCGGTCCGTCTTGCTTACCGTCTCGTGGGGCGCAGGATGTATCGGCGGCAGTACTCCACGCTCTTCCCGGGGCGCACGATTCCCGCCACACTCTAATCGGTTCGACGCCCTGAACTCCCCCAAGTAGTCATGACGACGGCGGGCGGCCGGCTTTGCTGCCGGCCGCCGTCGTTAGTTAGTTGTTCTGCCGACTGCTAGATGCAGGCGGGCTGATAGGCCGGGTCTGCAGGACCCGAAGGCTTGCCAAGTGCATGGGCCACGATCTGGTGAACCACCGGGTCGTTCGGCGTCTGGTCGTGCTCGAAGAGATCGGCCGGGCACTTGTCCTGGATGGTGATGTTCGTGACCTGTTGTGCCGCGCCGCTAAGGAACTGGCTGTTGTAAGGAATGACCACTTCGTCGTGGACCGTTGAGATGACGGTGTACGACGGTCCTGCCACGGTGTCGCCGATGGAGTTGAGCTTCTGCATGAATGCCGATCCCGCCTGCTGGTCGGCGCAGGCTGCACAGCCCAGGCCGGTGTAGTCCGGATCCTGTACAAAGCCCGGCGGCGGGACGATGACGCCCTCGGTGCCGTGGTTGGAGGGTGCGATGCCAATGAGCTTATTGACGTTCTTGGCACCGCCGAGGAAGCCCATGTAGTAGCGGGGCATCATTCCGCCCTGGCTGTGGCCCACAAGATCCACCTTCTTGGCGCCGGTGGCAGCACGCACCGCGTCCACGAACGGGGCAAGTTCCTGCGCGGAGTCGGCAACCGGGGCGGTGGCATATACGCCGTTCGTCTCGCCGTAGTTGAGGGCGAAGACGCAGTACCCGGCGCTCTTGAGGTACGGCGACAAGGTGGACCAGTTCTTCGCCATGCTCTCAAACGTTCCAGGCACCAGGATGACCGGATACGGATGCTCAGCGGTTGGTTTGCAGGACCAGTCGTTGGCTCCCGGCGGGGCAACGTCCAAGGTGCCCGCTTGGGCTGGAGTAACCGTGAGGGACCCGGCAAGGACGGCGGCTGCGGCGATGGACAGAGCTTTGGATAGCAGTGACATAGAAACCTCTTTGTTTACGTGTCAGCGGGGGCGGCCGGCGGTGATGGTCGTTAGGGGCCATCACGCATCGGCCGGTTTCCATGCTAGGCAGCACTGCCGTTCCACCTGGGCCGGGCTGCACGAACGTGCGCCAAAAAAGCATCACAAGGCGGAGCACTCTCCCCCGCCGCAAACAGCCCAGTTTGGAATGTTGTTACTGGTCAGTAGCTGTTTCGCCTGCACTTAGCCCTTGAGAGAGCTCTCATGGGCCTGTGCACAAACGTGCATCTCCAGCAAAATCCGTTCACAGATGGCAGGCCGTTATCCGCCCGCCATCTACCGGTCCGGCCGCAGCGCGAAGAACCGCAGAGCCCTGTCGGCAATCAGCTCAGGTCGGTGGTCTGCGAGGAAGTGGCCCTCGCCGGGAAGGATCTCCGTGGTCACGTTGCCCCCGTGCCCGGGCCGGTGGCCCATCTCCTGAAGAGTCGCGGACGGCTCCCTGGCACCGATGAGGGCGAGGGTCGGCACCGTGAAGTCGCGCTTGGCGTACGCCCCGAAAATGATGGCCATGAACGCCGGGAGGATCGTGCCGCGGTAGAGGGCTGAGCCTGCCCGCGCCCTCTCGGGCTGGGCCATCCCAACCCCGTAGAGCTCCATGTCCTCCTCCGCCACTCCGCCTGCGGGCTCGAAGGCCGTGAAGAGGTGCCGCGTGAACTTATCGTTCCGCTGGAGACGCGGACCGATTATTGGAGCCGCGAGCGCGAAGGCGTGCCAAAGCTTGGGGAAGAGCCCCAGCAGCCTGGCGTTTGGCCTGATGTGCATGTCAGGGGTACCCGTGACAACGAGCGCCTCAACCAGATCGGGCCGTTCCATGGCCAGGAGCTGGGCAACAACGGAACCCCAGTCATGAGTGAGAAAACGCGCCCGCGGGATATCCAGCTCGCCCATGAGCAGGATGATGTCTTCGATGAGGGTCCGGGCGTTGTAGCCGTCCGCAGGTGCATCGGTCCAGCCGAAGCCGCGCTGGTCTACGGCAATCACCCGGTAGTGCTCGGCCAGGCGGGGAATGACGCCGTGCCACTCCCACCAGTGCTGCGGGAATCCATGGAGCAGGAAAACCGGCTCCCCGTTCCCGGCCTCCGCGATATGCATGTTTAACCCGCGCACATCGATCCACCGGTGGGTCACACCGTCGAGCTGCGGCATGGCCGCGACTGTGCCTCGCATGAAACCCAAGGTATTACTCAGGGGCTGAACCTGTCACCACTTTAAGGTGGAAGAGCAAACGGCTACGGAACGCCGGCCGCCTGTTCCGCTGCTGCCAGAGTCTGCGAAAACCTGTCCACAGCCAGCTTGTAGTCCGCCGGGTTGCCTGTGGTTCTTTCTTGACCAGCGGTGTGCCTAGCCCTGATCATTGCCGAGGTTGTCGGGAGGGAGGCATCAGTCATGGCGGGAAAATCGAACTGCAATTGAGGGTCCATCTCGTATTGGCGCCATCGGCGCTCAAGCAGATCGTGACGGTCGGCAGTACGCCCGTACTCCCTGACATCCGCGAGAGAACGGTGAGCCAACAACCCCGCGTCAGCGCCCGCGGCCAGGGACACCGTCCTGACCGCCTCGGACTGGCGGCCAAGGGCTTCTTCGGTCCCCAGGGCCAACGGCGTAACGCCCTTTTGGATGAACTGGGCGTTGTACTGGTACGCCCGGATCTCCGCCGGCGTCATGTAGTCCAGGTCGCCGGGAGATTTCCTGGCCAGCTCCTTGGAACCATAGCGGCTCGCTACGCTGCTGCGAGGGACCGGGAAGAGGAACTTTCCCACGAAAAAGCCGATAGCGATGGCAATCCAAAACGCCAAGCTGGGAAAATCCAACGCTGATGCCGCAACCGCCGCACCCACAGTGCAAGCGGCGTGGCCACCCGAAAAGAGGACCTTGGTGCGGCCGAGCCGGTACACCCGGCGGGGACGGTCCAGTTGTTTCTCGTGGAATGCTTTGAGCGTGGCAGTCCATTCGCTGGCGTTGCTCACCAGTCACTCTCCTCAGTCATGATGACGACATCGCTGTCGACGCTGACACCGGAGACGTGCTGCTGCTCGGCCGTGCCGCGGGCAAACTCCGACACCGGTGTAGGACTTGACCGGTACGGCCCCCCTGCCCAAAGATACCTCTGCGGAACCGCGACCCGGACGCGGTAGTGGGTAATGACAACGAGTAACTCCGGACCAAAGCCACCTCGACAATCTTTGTCACGCAGTTAACCGCCCATTCAGACTGTCCTCACAGCCTGTCCAACCGGCCTTCCTACGGTCTCATCCATGGATAACATCTCACGCAGATCCCTTCTTTCCGCCAGCCTTGGGGCCGGCCTCGTGGCCGCCCTGCCGGGTGCAGCGTTCGCCACGTCAACCGCGGACGACGCCGGTCTCCGCACCGATCCGTTCATGCTCGGCATCGCTTCCGGCGAGCCGTGGCCGGACGGCTTCGTGATCTGGACCCGCCTGGCCGTTGACCCCGTAGCGGAGGACGGTCTGGGCGGCATGCCCTCCCGCAACGTCGCGGTGGCGTGGGAAGTGGCTGAAGACGCAAGCATGCGCACTGTAGTAGCCCGCGGCGTCGAGCACGCCCGGATCGAAACCGCCCACTCGGTGCACGTCGAACTCAAGGGCCTGCGGCCCGGGCGGGAATACTTCTACCGGTTCCGCGCCGGCAAGCACATCAGCCCGGTGGGACGCACCCTCACCAGCCCGGCGCTGCATGAGACGCCGGCGGCGCTGGCCATGGCATTCGCCAGCTGCGCGCAGTTCGAGCACGGCTACTTCACCGCGTACTCCCGGCTGGCGCAGGACCACCCGGACCTGGTGCTGCATTTGGGCGATTACCTGTACGAGTACAAGAAGGACAGCTACGTGATCGGCGGCGGCAACCCGCGCGACCATGAGGGTCCCGAGACCACCAGCCTGGCCGGTTACCGGCAGCGGCACGCGCAGTACAAGGCCGACGCCGACTTGCAGGCCGCGCACGCCATCGCACCTTGGCTGGTGGTGTGGGATGACCACGAGGTGGACAACAACTGGGCGGACGACGTCCCGGAGAACGAGGACGCCGGGCAGCTGAACGACACCACCGAGCATTTCCGGCAGCGCCGCGCCGCCGCGTTCCAGGCGTACTACGAGAACATGCCCCTGCGGGCCTCCTCGGTGCCGGCGGGTGCCGACATGAAGATCTACCGGACCCTGCAGTGGGGCCAGCTGGCCAACTTCCACATGATGGACACCAGGCAGTACCGGGACGACCAGCTTGCTGGCGACGGCTGGAAGAAGAACGTCACGGAACGCCTCGCCGAGGACCGCACCATCACCGGCGCTGAGCAGGAGAAGTGGCTGCTGGACGGGTTCAGGAACTCTACCCAGCGCTGGGACATCCTGGGCCAGCAGGTCTTCTTCGCCGAAAAGGACCGGAACGCGGCGCCGGAGATCGACGACGTCTCCATGGACGGGTGGGACGGCTACGCCGCCTCCCGCCGCCGCATTACCCAGGGCTGGGTGGACGCGAACGTCCGCAACGCCGTCGTCCTCACCGGCGACGTGCACCGCAACTGGGCCAACGACGTCAAGGTGGACTATAAGGACCCTGCCTCCCCCGTGGTCGGCTCCGAACTGGTCTGCACCTCCATCACCTCCACCGGTAACGGCACCGGCTCCACAGTCGATCCGGTAATGCCCTGGAACCCGCACCTGAAGTTCTACAACGACAACCGTGGCTACGTGAACACCCGCATCACCAAGAACGCGTTGACCGCGGACTTCCGCACCCTGGACTACGTCACGACGCCGGGCGCCCCCGTTTCCACGAAGGCATCGTTCGCGATCCAGGACGGCGTGCCGGGGCTGCAGGCACGGTAGCCGAACAACCCCTGCACCAAGGAGGCGGGGGGGGGGGGGGGGGGGGGGGGGG